>JAQCND010000550.1 GCA_028274765.1 Bradymonadaceae bacterium | reverse complement strand
TCCGATTCAACTGATCGCGGAGCTCGTCTCCAATCCGCTTGGCGGCCTTGCCGGTGGGGGCCGCCAGAGCTATCCGATGGGGCGGGATCTCCAGGCGAGCGGCGGCCCGCAGGAGGGAGACGATCACGGCCGTTTTGCCCGTGCCCGGCTCCCCCGAGACGACCGTGAGCGGAGTCCGGATGGCGCACCGAACGGCTCGCGTCTGCGCTTCGTTCAGCTCCATGCGACCGTCCGAGCCAGGGAGGCGAGGCATCGCTTCCTGGATCCGTTCGGTCGCGTCGGCGGCCCGGGGGTCGGAGACGAGAGGCTCTCCTTGCAGACGATCGCGGAGCGCCTCCAGAAAGCGATACTCGTAGTGCCAGAGTTGCTGATGATACAGAGCCTCGCCGGTCCAGATCAGCGGCCGAAACGATCCCGGTTCGCCGATGATGGTCTCTGCTCGCCCCTCCTCGAGCAATGCCTCGATATGTTCTCGAAGCGTCGAGGCGTCGGGACAGGTTATCGCGTATGCATCGGCTCGTTCGCCGAGCTGCTCCAACCATGCATCGAGAGGATCGGAGGGGGTCGACGCGAGAGGTAGTCGAGTACTCCCCCGTTGGCGACTGACCAGCGAGGCTCCGATGAGGGCGGCGAGGGCGAGTCGCTCGTGGCCGTCGAGTCCCTCGGCGAGCCGAACCCACTCGAGGCTGGCGTGCACGACGCTCGCCTCGATGTCCTCCGCCTCGGCTGCCTCGATCAGGAGGGGGAGCATCCGTTCGAGAAGGGGGGGATCCTCGCCCCCAAACGAGGTGGCGAGAGCTCCGCGCGTCGAGATGGCGTCCGAACGACCCCGAGAAGTCATGGATGGGTCCATACTCGTGGATGGCAAACAAACATCGATCCGTGCCCCGTTCATTATTCGTCATGGCGACGTCAGTGTGCAACCGTTCCCGGCCCTTTGAGCAGGGTCATCGTGTCAGAAGCATAGACGACACGACGAGGATCTCCTCCCCCCTTCGGAGTACGTCTTATTGCCTCGATCTTCCCCACAAGGAGTCGCTCGGCGATCGGCCAGCAGGGGGGCTCGCTTCGAGGACGTATCAAGGCGCTCCGAAGAGGAGCTCGAGGTCGTCGACGAGCCGACGCCTCTCTGGAGGGCCGGCTCCCAGCCGGCCGAGAGCGGAGAAAGCATGTGCAAACACGATTGACCTCGCTTGTCGAGTAACAATCATGACCTGTGGGGACGTCCACGGCTTCGCGTCTTCTGGCGGGTCTCTTAACTTCTGTGAAGCGAGCGTCTTCGCTGGCACGTCGACGAGCTGCCTCGAAGTGGTGGGGTAGCGTCGACCACGAGGGCGGAGATGCTCCCATGCGATCGCCCCGCACGCTCGGTCCCACTGGGTTGAGATGGACCGCTCGAAACTGATACGCTTCAAGGATGCTACTGCCAACGACCTCGACACGGCCTCTCACCTCATCGAGAGTCCCGAATGTCGGAAGTCGATCACGTGAATGTTTCTACTGCACTGAGACACAATATGCATACGACACGCTGCTGGCTCATCGGATTACTCGCATGCGTCTGCATCCCACTGGGATGTAGCGACGACGGCGGCAACCCGAGCGAAAGCTCGATGCAAAACGGATCGCCCGACACGGGCCCGACGGACGTCCCGACGGCCGACGATGATGCTGACGATCGAGCCCGAGCCGACGGACGTACCGGCAGCTCGGACAACGACGACGCGTCGACCGACGATACGTCGGAATACGAAGGCGACGGATCGGGAGGCAATCCCGAAGATGCGTCGTCCGGCGGAGACGACGCAGGCGATGGCCCGCCGCCCTCGTGCCTCAGGAACAAATTTCAGGCCGACGCTCCCGAGAGCTGTCAGGCCTCCTCCGAGGATCGGCCCCAGCGCTGTGACGCCGACCTTCTGAACTTCTCCGACTGGGGGCCCGTCTCGGTTGTCTCCGAGCTGAAGCTTTTGAGTGAACAGGCCAAGACCGAGACCTTCGATCTCAACAATAAAAGTGGGGTCGACAACAATATGGCCAGTTTGCTCGGCATTTTCAGTGCTCTTCAAATCAATGTGGACGAGCGCATTCAGCAAAACATCGATCAGGGAGAATTGACGTTTGCTCTCGAGCATCAGGGTGTGAGTTCGGTGCCGCCCTCGAGCAACCCCTATGCGATCAATCCGATGATGGTGTCGTTCCAAGATTCGAACCAGACCGACGTCGGCGTCGAGGGCACGCCGTATCTGGCCGAACCGGAGAGCTTCAAAGAGGGTGCGTTCCCCAGGGCACGTCTCGACACGGCGACGATGCAAAACGGCACGATCACGACCGAACCGGGCAACCTGACGCTCCAGCTCGAGCTCGGAGTCTTCGAGGTCTCGATTCCCGTGCGCGGTGCCACGCTTCGGGCCGACGTCACCAGTTCGTCCGTCTCGGACGGACTTGCTCTCGAGAACGGGCGCATCGGCGGATACGTGCTCATCCGCGACGTCTACGATATTCTCAACGAGATGTACCAGGATTGCTCCTGTCTGGATAATCCGGAGACGACGTTCCAGACGCCCGAAGTTCCGGCGGGCGAGCCCGATCTCTGTGAAAATAAACCGCTCGGAGAGTGCAGCGTGACGTGTCGTCAGGCAATTAAAAACCGCAGCGACATGTGCACTCCGGATCGGGACGGTGCCTTCTGCAGTGGGATTGATCTCGTATGCAACATAATAGGGAGCACGGTCACGAAACAGGCCGACCTGGATACCGACTGTGACGGCAACAAGGACGCTATCAGCCTGGGGGCCACCTTCGAGGCCACCGGGGGCAACATGGAGGGGACGTCCGAATCCGTCTCGGCCTCGAACCAGACGGTCTCCGATCCTCAGGCCGGTCCGGTGACCGTCGACAGCGCGCTCGTCGAGGACGATCGCTGGATCGTGCTCCGGGGGACTGGTCAAGGTGACAAGGTGTTCGGCTATACCTCTACGACACTCGATTCCGGTACGCATTCGGACATCGACATTCCCCTTATCGAGGGCATTCAGGATGGATGGGGCCTGAAAGCGACCATTCACAAAGACACGGGCGAGAAGGGGATGTTCGAATTCAATCCCAACAATTCGAACTCCCCGGATCAGCCCGTCACCGATGCTCAGGGCGATCCCATCTCGGCCCGGTTCATCGTCAATACGCAGTAACTCGATCCTCGAGTCCGTGTGCCTCGCCCTCCGGGAGCCCTTCTCCCGGAGGGGTTTGTTTATGCCGTCTCGCGAGCCCGTCGATACGCCTCGAGGCGGCGTGACAGACATGCAGTGACCTCGTCGACGGTCGAGACGCCGAAGACTCGATCCTCCTCGATCGTCGAGAACCGTCTGCGATCGTCGATTCGCTGCCCGGCGAGCC
>JAQCND010000548.1 GCA_028274765.1 Bradymonadaceae bacterium | reverse complement strand
TCGGGTTCACCGTCAGCAATTTCATGACGGAGCTCGATCCCTACGAGGTGCGAGAGCTCAGAGAGGCGCTCGAAGATTACGAAAACCATCGGGCCGAAGCCGAAGCGCTCGATGTCGATCCCCCCTCCGACGAGTACGTCTCTCCCTCGGAGGTCGATCCCGAGACCTCCTCGCCCCCCTCCCTTTCGGACATCGACCATGATGATATGAGCGCGGATGGAGGGCACCTCCCTGACGCTCCCGACGCCTCGAATCCATCCGCTTCTAGCTCGAATCGGGGGGGCGAATCGTCTCTCGAGGACCGATATGCCCCCGGAGACCGCATCCAGGGCGAGATTCAGAACATCACGGACTTCGGACTTTTCGTGCGTCTCGAAGAGGGGCTCAACGGGCTCGTCCACATCAGCGACATCTCCTGGACCCGGAAGATTCAGCATCCGGGCGAGCTCTACGACCAGGGCGAGGACATCGAGTGCGTAGTCATCGGCGTCGATGCCAACGAGGGCAAGGTCTCGCTCGGTATCAAGCAACTCGAGCCCGACCCCTGGGCGACGCGCATCCCCGACGAGTATGAAGAGGGCGATATCGTCGACGTGACGATTACCAAACTCGCCGACTTCGGAGCGTTCGCCGAAATCGAAGAGGGCATCACCGGACTCATCCACGTCTCTGAACTTGCCGATCGCTGGGTCGATGATCCGGGCGAGATCGTCGAAACGGGCGAGGAGAGCAGAGCCGAAATCATCAAGGTCGACTCCAACGAGCGCGAGATGGCGTTCTCGATCAAGAATATCGAGTCCGGAGGTTCCAATCCCTCCTCGGACTCGGACGAAGAGCCCGACGCCACAGATCCGCCCTCCCAGTATGGAGATGTTTACAAGGAGCAACTCGGCGGTATCGGGGACGAATCCGGCGGAGGCTCGGCATCGAGTGCGGGGGATGAGACGTCGATGTCCTCGGTCAAACCGGAGATCCGAAGTTCCGAATCGACACTCCACGAGACGAGTTCGACCGTCGTCGACGAGGACCCGGAGGTCGCCGAGACTAGGGTCCCCGAATACACCGTCGAGACCCACTTCGAAATCGAACACGGCGAATCGGGCCACAGCTACGAAGAGCTGTTCGGCGAATACCTCGAGGAGACCACTCGGGTGACCGTCGAAGAGCCCAACCTCGGGTCCGACTACGAGTTTCAGAACTTCCAGCGATTCTGCGAGCTGGCGGCCAAGATCGACTCGCTCGAACACATCACTCTGGTGACTCGACTGGGCGACGATCAGGAGGCCAAGACCCTGCGGACGAAACTCGACCATCTCGGCGACAGCCTCGAGGGAGCCGGGATCGAACTAGAGCTCGACCCGGACGAACATCTCTACGACGGTGAAATCCGAACCGACACGGGCTGGGTCGTTTTGATCGGGCGCGGACTGCACATCTACCAGAAGCCCGAGAATCGCCACGGCATCGGCGCCACGGATCTCGAGCTCCGTGACTGCCGACAGACCAAAGTGACCATCTTCCAGTGGCCCGAGGCGTGAGTTCAGGGCGAGTCGCCTCGCTCTCCGTCCAGTGCAAACCGCCACTTCCCTCCGAACTCGAGACGGGCGACTTCGAGTGCCCCTGTCCCCTCCTGCGGCCTCGGGCCATATTTTCGCCGCCCCTCTCTTCTCAACCCCCTCGACGCTCGATCACTCCTCGAGCCGTCCCGCCACGCCCCGAGGTCTCGGGGACGCGTCCAACTCGGTGAAATCGAACCAGAGATCTCGCCTCGAACGCGAGACGTCCACGCCCTCGGGGCGTGGCGGGTAGCATACCTCCAGCGGGTCGCTCAGCGAAGCATCCGTCAGCGCCAGTCCCTTCTCGTCGACGACGGCGACGACAACCTCGGCGCCCTCGGTCGTGTGTTGCTCGTGATCTGTCATCTGAAGTTCCACTCGAACCTCGTCGCCGGAAGTGTGCGGGGCCCTGTCGGGCTAAACATCGCCCTCGAGCCGATGCCGATCGGGGTGTGGCTCGGCTTCGCTTCGTTACAACCGACGAGGAGACCCACGAGCATGGCAGACACAGCCGAGGAGAGGCGGCACGGACGGGCCATCATCGTGAAATCGGGCGGAAGAT
>JAQCND010000540.1 GCA_028274765.1 Bradymonadaceae bacterium | reverse complement strand
GCGGGATGATAACAAAAGTGGGGAATGTCGTAGCCCAGCTGGGCGGCAGCCTGGAGGATGGTCGTCCCCTTCTCGACCTCGATCTCCTCTCCGTTGATGGTCAACTCCGGCATGGCGTCGTTCCTGGTCAAAGTCAACTCGTCGAGCGCCCGGGTACCTCGCGTCGGCGCCCGAAGCGGACGTGCGATGGCTTCAATGGATTACTTGTCGCACTCGCCTCCGATCATGTTGATCGTGTCGAAGGTCGGAATGATGTCGGCCAGCATGCCTCCCTCGATCAGCTCGTGGATGCCGCCCATCATGATGGTGCTGGGCGAGCGAATGCCGACCTTCCAGGGCTTGCCCGTCCCGTTGGAGACGATGTGGTAGCCGAGCTCGCCGTTGCCGGCCTCGGTGTAGCTGTAGACCTCGCCGGCGGGCACCTGAATGCCCTCGAAGACGAGCTTGAAGTGGTTAATCATGCCCTCGATGGTGTTGTAAACCTGATCTTTCTCGGGCAGCACGACACGCGGGTCGTCGGCGGTCACTGGACCGGGCTCCATCTTCTCGAGGCACTGGTCGATGATCCGAATACTCTGGAGGATTTCCTCCATCCGGACCAGATAGCGGTCGTAGTTGTCGCCCTCTTCGCCGACCGGCACGTCGAAATCGACCTCGTCGTACATGAAGTACGGATGGTCCTTGCGGATGTCGTAGTCGCATCCGGTCGAGCGCAACACCGGGCCGGTAAAGCCCCAGCTGATGGCATCCTCTTCGTTGACCGCGCCCGTGCCCTGCATGCGATCGAGGAAGACGCGGTTGCGGCTCAACAACTGAGCCAGCTCGCTGTGGATCTTGAGGATGCGTTCGCGCGTCGCCTCCCAGCGCTCCTCGAAGTCGTCGGTCAGATCGTCGCGAAGGCCTCCGATACGCCCGTAGCTGACGGTCAGTCGGGCCCCGGTGACTTCCTCGACCAGATCCCAGAGGTATTCGCGCGCCTCGATGGCGTAGATGAAGGGCGTCATCGCCCCCAGCTCCAGACAGCTCGCCCCGATCGAGGTGAAGTGATCGGTCAGACGGCTGATCTCGCCCATCAGCGTGCGAATCCACTTGCAGCGCGGCGGGACCTCGAGCTCGAGGAGCTTCTCGACGGCCAGCGCGTAGCCGAAGTTGTTGAGCAGCGGACTGACGTAGTTGAGTCGGTCCGTGTAGGGAAAGACTTGATTCCAGGTGGAGTACTCGGACTCCTTTTCGAATCCCCGGTGGAGATAACCGACCTCCGTATCGCACTTGATGACGGTCTCACCCTCCAGGGTGAGTGTGAATCGAACCGTACCGTGGGTCGCCGGATGGGAGGGCCCCATCTGGAGGATCATCGGTTCGGTATGAATATCCTGGTCGATCTGGGGCGTGAGATCTTCGGCCATGGCGTTCAGTCCTCCCGCGAGCCGGCAGCCGGCTCGTCATTGACGAAGACGTCGAATTCTTCAGCAGCGTCGCGCTCGAGCTTGCGAAGCTCCGTGCGCGGCTGTCCTTTCTGTTTGGGATAATCTTTGCGGAGGGGATGACCCTCGAATTCCTCGTAGAGCAGCACGCGACGGAGGTCGGGATGGTCCTCGAACTCGATGCCGTACATGTCCCAGACCTCGCGCTCGATCCAGCTTGCGCACTTGTAGAGATGGCTGATGGTCGGCATCGTGCAGTCGTCTTCCTCGACCGGTGCGCGCACCATCAGCATGTGTTTGTGCTGCATGCTGTAAAGGACGTAGATGACCTCGAAGCGCGGCACCCGGTTGTCGTAGTCGACGCACGAGATCTCCCGGAGCATGTTCATTTTCGTCTCCGGGTCGTCGCGGAGATACTCGATGATCTCCGGCACGCGCGTCTTCTCGACGGTGACCGTGTCGTTGCCCAGCTTGGAGTGCGAATCGAGGACGGCGTCCTCGAATTCGTCCTCGACGATGTCGATGAGTTTCTCGGCCATGTGAGTCGGCGGGGTGCGTATCTCGAGCGTTGAAAACGCCCCGCGGCGACATCTGCCGCGGGACGAAATGACGGCGACATCCGGTGAGACGATGGACGTATCCATGGCCTCGGAGTTAGGTCCGCACGTCGCGTTATTCGAGTCGTTCGACCTCTTGGAACAGCGGCGGATGCTCTTCGAGTTCTTCGTCCTCGCGCTCCTGGAGCTTCTCCTGGTAGGCGTGTTCGTCGAAGCCCTCTTCTTGGATTTGATCTTGGAGGCGCATCAACCCGTCGATGACCTGTTCGGGCCGCGGCGGACATCCGGGGATGTAGACGTCGACCGGAATGATCTTGTCGATCCCCTGAATCGTGGCGTAGTTGTCGTAGAAACCTCCGGTCGAGGCACACACGCCGAAGGCCATCACCCACTTGGGCTCGGCCATCTGCTCGTAGATACGGCGCAGGTACGGTCCCAGTTTGTGGTTGACCGTCCCGACCACCCAGAGCAGATCCGCCTGGCGCGGCGAGAACCGGGGGATTTCGGCCCCGAACCGGCCGATGTCGTATCGGGACGACGACGTGGCCATGTACTCCATGCCGCAGCAGGCGGTCACGAAGGGGTACTGGAAGAGCGAATACTTGCGCGCCCAGTTGACCGCTTCTTTGACCTTGGTCGTAAAGACACCCTCTGGAAGATTCTGTTCTAGTCCCATTCGAGACCTCCTTGGCTCCACTCGTAGACGAGACCGAGCGTGAGAATCGTCAAAAAGACAAACATGACGCCGAACGAGTACAGACCGTATCCGAGCGCTTCACTCTGATTCCACGAGATGGCCCACGGAATGACAAAGACCGCCTCGAGGTCGAAGAGGATGAAGCTCAATGCTATCATGTAGAACCGAATACCGAACCGGCTCTCTTTGGGTGAACCGATCGGATTCGACCCGGACTCGTACGGAATTTGCTTCTGCTTGGTCGGGTTGCTGGGCCCCAGCAATGACCCGGCCGCCGTGATCGCAATCGCCGCGATCGTGGCTATGCCTGTAAAAATAACGAGCGGTAGATAATTCCCGAGTTCCACGACGTGTCACTCCCTGAACAGCGGACTCGTCTTCACAATCCAGAAGACGGTGACGAGGGAGCCGAACGTGTCGACATATACTCCCTCGAAACCCCACGGGAGGCGCTCTATCACGGGGCCCGAAAACGTGTCAATACGTCCGTGCACCCGCTTGCTCCTCGAGTCAACTTCACCCTCTACCACGCATATTTCCCCTCGATATCGAGATGCTGCATCATCCGACTCGTAGGCGTGAACTCATCCGAACCATCGAGTTCTCGACGCACCTACGTGTCGAATGCAATGACAGGACAATGTTGTTCAGGATAATGTGAACCCAGAACGGAATCGCGATGGCAGGACAGCAGCCAAGGACAACCTTCGATGCATCCCCAGCTACTCCGACAGATGGACGAGGCGATACTCGAGGCCGTCGATCGGAGGGACGATGACGCCTCCGAGGGGCGATTCCCGTTGAAGCCGGCCGTGTGTGAGCGCTGGGCCGTTTCATCCCAACAGCTCCAGCGTGATGCCGACCTCGAGGCCCTTTTGAGTAGGTCGTCGAACGACTCACTCGCCGACTGGCTCGAGACGACTCTCGACAGCGAGAAGCATCTGGGCGTGGTAGTCGATCTCAAAGAGATTGGGAGCGAGTATCGTTGGGCGGTCATCGTCGATGCCCGTGCTCACGCCTCCGATGTGCCGGAGGCGACGGGCTGGCACGAACTCGCCCACGTCATCGCCGCCGAGACGCTGGAACGAGGCCCACTCGAGAGTCGACAGGAGGACTCGGACTCGAGGGCACTCGTTTCACGGTCCGAACCGACCACGCCGGCCGAGCGTCTCGTGGCTCGCGAAGCAGCGCGACTCCAGTGCTGGCGATCGCCGGATGACGATCGGATGGGGCGCCACCTGCACCCGTACGGCGGATTGACCTTCGAGCTCATCGACAACATCGAGTCGGCGCTCGAGCGTCCCGTCAGCTTCTATGCGACGGCGATCCGCTGTGTGCGCCGGTTCCATCGTCCCTGTATGCTGGTGCGCATCGATCGCAACCGGAAGCGTGCCAACAAGGGGATCGACGCCAACCGCGAACTCTTCGAGACGCCGGAGCTCCAGCTCGGCGAGCCCCCACTCCGGATGGTTGAAACCATCACGCCTCGCTCGACCCGACTCGACAATCCGATGGAAATCGGTCGCAACATGCGGCTTCCCGAATCGTCGGTGCTGCGGGATATGTACGAATCGGAGGCCGTATCTACACGCTCCGAATACACCGATCAGTCGAACTGGGAGACGTCGTCTCGCGGATACTTCCCGGAGCTCCCCCTCTACGTCGAGGCCCGGCAGGTGGGCCCGAACACGCTCGGGCTGATTCAACCGGACTGGAATCGCCTCGATCCCAAATCCGGAAGAGCTCAGAACATATGGCACGAGTGAGTGCGAGCGCCGTGTGGTTCGCTTTCGCATGTTTCATCCGATGAAATAGCTACCTCCCGAGCCCCAGCATCTAGCTCCGGGGGAGAGCTCAGGGTCAACGTGTAGACACATATCGTGCTCTCCCTCGAAGAAAGTGGCAGCACGCCGACCACGAACACGAGTGCCGCGTCCCCTCCTGTCGAGGTTCGCAGTGCCACCTTGGACGAAACAAATCCGCCCCATCTGCCGACGATCATAAACAGAGGGGGGGAGCGGCGAGCTGTCAGGGTATCTGGCAGGAGTGAGCCGCCGAGCTGCCCCGCTTCTTGGGGCTTCAGCTCTCCCCCTCGCTTCGGCCGGTTTTCGGCGGGTAGAGCGCACGCGGGCGCTCCGGAGGGTGAGTAAGGGAGAGGTGCATCGTCGAGAAAGCTACAGGGTCGAGTCCCGCCGTTCGATGCACTCGATCTGGCCTCTTGGCAACCTCGCCGGCATCCCCTACACGTCTCGTCGTCTCGCCGCTTGCTTCCCTCATATTCGAGATCACCACATGGATGTCTCTGCCGGAATCGTCGGATTGCCGAATGTCGGCAAGTCGACGCTCTTCAATACGCTCTCGTCGGCCGAAGCCGAGTCCAACAACTATCCCTTCTGTACGATCGATCCGAACGTCGGCATCATCCCGGTACCCGACCCGCGCCTGGAGGTCCTGCAACCGCATTTCGACACCGAAGAGGTCGTGCCGGCGAGCGTCGAGCTCCACGACATCGCCGGCCTCGTGGAGGGCGCTTCCGAAGGGGAGGGCCTGGGCAACGCCTTCTTGAGTCACATCCGCGAGACCGACGCACTCGTCCACATCGTGCGGTGTTTCGAGGACGACGACATCGCCCACGTCGAGGGCTCGGTCGATCCGGTGCGCGACGTCGAGATCGTCGAGACCGAGCTGTTGCTGGCCGACCTCGAGACGGTCGAGAGTCGTCTCGAGACGCTCCGCGAGGCCGCCGATCTGGGCAACGAATCGGCCGAGGAGGAACTCGAGGTCTTCGAGCGCGCCAAGGAAGCGCTCAACGCCGGTGAACCCGTGCGGAGTCTCGATGTCGATCCGCCTGACCGCACACATCTCGAAGAGGTCCATCTGCTGACGATGAAACCCGTGTTGTATGTCGCCAACGTCGGCGAAGACGACCTCCATGGCGGCTCCGAACACGTCGAAGCCCTCCGCGAGGAGGCTGAATGCCGCGGCGGCGACGTCCTCCGGCTCTGTGCCTCGCTCGAGGCCGAGTTGGCCGAACTCGAGGACGAGGACCAGGCGATGATGCTTCAGGAGATGGGGCTCGACGAGCCGGCGCTGAACGCCCTCATTCGCGAGACTTACGAACTGCTCGGACTTCAGAGTTTCTATACGGCGGGGCCCAAGGAGATTCGCGCCTGGACCATTCCCGAGGGCGCGACAGCCGCCGAGGCCGCCGGTGCCATTCACTCGGATCTGGAGAAGCAGTTCATCCGGGCCGAAGTCTATGCCGTCGACGACCTCGACCGACACGGAGGCGAAGAGGCCATCCGCGACGCCGGCGACGTCCGACTCGAGGGACGCGACTACATCGTCCAGGATGGCGACGTCATCTTCTTTCGGCACAACGCCTGACCGCAACATTCACGACGACCCCTATGCCGCGATCTCCGGCTGAACGAGGCCTGTTCGAGGACAAGGGGGGCTCGATGAGCTTGCGATATCCATCGCTCGATGACTCATGTCACCTCGTCTGGTCGCCAGACGAGCCCACTGAAACGGATAGACTTCTGGATATGACGATATCTTCACCGCGAGAGACACTCGTCTGGTCACTGCTCGCTGGACTCGGCCTGATGGCAGGCGCAGTGGGCTGTCAGTCGGCCCCCGAGTCACCCTCCGACGAGTCGCCTCAGACCTCGTCGAGTGCTTCGACGCACTCACCGGGACCGCTTCCCTATCCGGAGACGCGTCGACAGGACGTCACCGACACGCTCCACGGTCAGACCGTTCGCGATCCCTATCGGTGGCTCGAGGACTCCGACGACGAGGCGGTCCAGGCATGGCAATCGAAGCAGGACGAGCTCACGCGCCAGTACCTCGACGATCTGCCCCGGCACGACGCCCTCGCCGAGCGCCTCCGCGAACTCTACTATGTCGAATCCGTCTCGGCGCCGATGCGTCGGGGCGACCGGGTCTTCTACAAGCGACGTCCCGCCGACGCCGAAAAGGGCATCTATTACTGGCGACCAGCCGACGCCGCCTCCTCCGAGGCCGAAGTTCTGTTGAATCCCAACGAGATGGGCGGCGACCAAAACATCTCGATCCAGGGCATCTCGCCCTCCTGGGACGGCAAAAAGGTCGCCTACATGGTGAGCGTCAACAACGCCGACCAGGCGACCATCAAGGTCAAGTCGGTCGAGACGGGTGAAGTCCGCGAGACCGACGTCATCGAGGGCGGACGCTGGGCCTCGCCGGCCTGGACGCCCGACAGCAACGGCTTCTATTACACCCACTTCCCGACCGACGAATCCATCCCCAAGGCCAAACGCCCCGGGAAAGCCGACATCCGCTATCACGAGCTCGGGACGCCTCCCTCCGACGACGAGGTCGTGCGCGGTTCCACGGGCAATCCCCAGACCTTCATCGGCGTCAACCTCTCACACGATGGTCGCTGGTTGCTCACGTACGTCTGGCACGGATGGAACCGCTCGGACGTCTACTACCGCGATCTTGAGGCCGACGACCCGTCGTGGCAGACCCTCGTCGAGGGCGAGGAATACGCCTACAACGTCGAAGTCTGGAACGATCACTTCTACATCCTCACCGACGAGGACGCCCCCAAATACCACCTCCTCCGCGCCCCGGCCGAGAATCCGAGCCGCGACAACTGGACCGAGATCGTCTCCGAGCGCGACGAGGGTGTCCTCGAGAACATCAGCATCGTCGGCGGTCACGTCGCCGCCAAATATCTCGTCGATGCTCACGGCCAGCTCGAGCTGTTCGACCCCGACGGCACGTCGGTCCGCACCGTCGATCTCCCCGGCGTCGGATACGTCTCGGGCCTCTCCGGCACGCCCGACCGCGAGACGGGCTATTTGGCCTATGAATCCTTCAAGCAACCCCGTCAGATCTACGAGCTCTCTGTCAAACGCGAGGGGACCGAGACGTGGAGCCAGCTCGACCTCCCCGTCGACACCTCGGACCTCGAGGTCGAGCAGGTCTGGTACGACTCGAAAGACGGCACGCAGGTCTCGATGTACATCGTCCACCACGAAGACATGGCCATGGACGGCTCGACCCCGCTTTTGATGACGGGATACGGGGGCTTCAACGTCAGTCTCCAGCCCTACTTCAACGAATCGATGCTGCCGTGGATTCGGGCGGGAGGCGCCTTCGCCATGCCGAACCTCCGAGGAGGTGGCGAGTACGGGGAAAAATGGCACAAGGCCGGGATGCGCGAGAACAAGCAGAATACCTTCGACGACTTCATCGCTGCCGCCGAGTACCTCGTCGACGAGGGATACACCAGCTCGGATCGGCTCGCGATTCGGGGCGCCTCCAACGGAGGATTGCTCGTCAGTGCTGTCACGACCCAGCGGCCCGACCTCTTCCGGGCCGTGGTCTGCGGCGTTCCACTGACCGACATGGTGCGATACCACGAATTCGGACCCGCCAAGATCTGGATTCCCGAGTACGGTACCCCCGAAAAGAAAGAGCAGTTCCAGTATCTCTACGATTACTCCCCCTATCATCACGTCGAAGAAGGCACCGAGTATCCGGCGTTCCTGACGCTCTCGTCGGCCAGCGACGATCGCGTCCACCCGATGCACGCCCGGAAGTTCACCGCCGCCCTCCAGTGGGCGACCGACTCGATCGATCCCGTCCTCTTTCGACTCGAACGTGAGGCCGGTCACGGCGGCGCCGACATGGTCAAAAAACGGGTGGCTAAAGATACCGACACCCTCGCCTTTCTGATGAACGAGCTGGGGCTGACTTCGGAGACGCCCGAGTGGCCTCTCGAGGAGGAGTAAGACGGCTCTCGGGCGGACGAGCCTTGTCGTCCTCAGTCGTCTCGGCCTCTCTCCCCCTTCGCTCGTCGCACTCTAACGACGAACGAGGGGGCACTCAGAAGGCGGAAGTGGGGGGGGGACGCGGAGCCAGAGAAAGCGTCGGCGTCGTGGCCTCCCTACCTAAGAGCTCGTTTCAACGCACTCGAACGAGGCTGCGGTCGCGGCTGATACGGCGATTACGGCGTCGACGGCCCTCTACTCACCCTGCGGTATCTCAGTCGGTTCAGCTCCTCGTCCTCACGCCCCCAACCCCGCCGTCGAGGGTCTGAAACCAGCTCTCACGACAGATAAACGCCATTTCATCCAAATAGCCCAAATATATGAACCACACCGCCCCTGCTCCCGCCCCATTCGGGGCTCGGCTAAAGGGGCATCCCTTTTCGAGCTTCGGGCTCCCCCCCCCGGAGCTCGATGCTGTCGCCTCCTTCGGCGGCTCTCGAGGCGCCCATCGATGCAGGTCGATGAAACAGCGTTTATCAGTAGAGATCCTGGCGCGTACAAGCTCCGCTCGTGCGCATGGCATCGGTGACTGGCGGTTCCGTTCCTTGGGGAGTTCGGGGGACGATAGCGTCTCGTGTCAACACCTTTGGGCTCGAGGGATGGATCCGCAGGACGTCCCAAAACTCTCCCTCTTGTCGGAGCGGTTGATGGGCCTCCTCGTACACCAACGTGTCGTCGAGCCAGACGCGAACCGTCGCGTACGCCGTGCCGAACATCTTCTTGTAGTGGTGGACGCCGACGGCGTACCACTGACAGGATTGCGCCTCGTCCATGTGAATCTGCTCGGGACCCGCCCCATCGTTGTCATCGAGGTCGAGTCGGGGGCTCTCCGGATCCCAGACGCCGGCTCCCCCCCGATTTTGAAAGTAAATGTCGTAGGGAGCTTCGAACCATCGTCCGGGCCCCATCTTGAGAAAGTGGAGGTCGAGATCGCTCCCCTGATCGTCGGTCTCGTCGGGATCCTCGGGGTTGGTCCAGGTCAGCTCGATACGGACCTCGGCCTCGGGGACCACGTCGATCGTGGCCGTGGCCCGATTGCAGGAGACGACGCCTCGTGAGCTGGTGACTCGAAGTCCGATTTTGTACGTGCCACTCGAGAGAGCTCGGAAGGTGCGCACGCCCTCGTTGTTGGGAGAGGGGGCTCGCAGTTTGGCCGTGACATCCGAGGGAGTCTCAAGCACGCTCCACCGATACGTCTCGAGCTCGCCCATCGGATGGGAGCTCCCCGTGCCGTCGAGCCGAATGTCGTCGAGCGGTTCGGCCTCGATCGTGGACCGCGGCGTGGCTCGGCTGTCGCGCACTTTTGCACTGAGCTCGGCCGTCGGACACGTCCCCGGCGATCCTTGTCCTCGCAGTTCGATCGTCATCGTCGAACGGATGGGCTCGTTGGTCTGTAGTTCGACGAGTCCACGAGCAAAAGCCGTGTTGGGCGAGGGCTGGTACGTGACGCCAAAGGAGGCGCTTTCGCTCGTCGCATCGAGGGAGATGGGGCTGTCGAGTTCGCCGTCGTCGTCGGAGTCCCGCGATCCGAGGTCGAGCTGAAACTGGCCGTCGCCGTCGTCGGCGAGCTGGACCGACTGGATCTGGACCGGCTCCGAGCCGCAACTGATAGCCTCGAACTGACGGGAGACGGCGCGGTCATAGGGCACGCCTCCGAAGTCGACGGTGGGGGCGTCGACATGCAGACACTTCGCACCCTCTCGGGCTCGAAGATCAAAACGTCGAGCGGTCTCCGATCCCTCGATCGGGACAACCAATTCTGCCTCGCCGTTCGTCGCCTCGCCGGGGCGGTAGACGATTTCAAAGGTCACTCTGATGCGCCCTCCGATCTCGGCGTTTCGCTGGGGGAGGATGACGGGAAAGTTCGTCTCGAGCTCCTGGAGCTGGAAGGCACTCGAGCCCTCGATGGAGGGCCGGGAGGGGATCGTCAGGTCCCCCTGGCCCGTGTGGGCCAGCGACACGGTGAGGCTAAACGTCTGCCCCGGATCGATGGCGGGAAACGTCACGGGCGCTTCGGGTTCGAGCACCAGTCCGCCCGGCGTCTCCGCATCGCTCCGAGCCGGTTCGGAGGTGTCGCGCTCCCCGGCGTCCGCCGGAGGATCGTCCGGAGAGGAGGTGTCCTCGTCGGCGGACCTGCTCGCATCCGGGGAACCATCTCCGGGTACCGTCCAGCTCCCCCCGTCTGGCGCTTCGTCGTCCCCGCTCGCCGGATCGCACCCCCCCACGACGAGCAAGCTGGCGAGACAGAGCATACCACAGAGAGAACCGGCGAAACGCGCGTTGTTCAAATGCATGTGACGCATGACGACTTCGAGGTGAGACGAGCACTGGACAACATGTTCGAGTATCGTGACGGTCGGAGAGCTTAGCAGTCGCACTCGAGACGCATCAAATCATATAGGCTCCTGCAGACGAAGCCTCCATGACGAGGAGGCCTCCGCCATCGCCTTTTCTCTGCCCCGTGGAATAAGACTCGCGAGTGCGAGCAGCGATCGAGGCCAGCGACGCGACTCGGAGCATCGTCGCGAACACGAAACATTTGCGGGACGGCGCTTGTCCCTATAATTGGGATTGAAGCACGGACCTCTCGTGGTGTCTCTCCTGCCCCATCGGCCGAGTCACACCATCTGGCTCGAGTCCCTCCGACGCCCCCATGATGATGCCGCGTGAGCTCCTCGATGATGTACACTGAGATCGAAGCCAATGGGAGTAGCGATATGTGGACCTCGAAATACGTTTGGATGGGAGTGTGTGCACTCGTCGCCTTCGCCGGGCCGTGGACCGCATGGGCGGGCACTGCGGGATTTGAATACAAAGTGCAGAACGTCGTCCAGAAGGGCAACAAGATGCCCCAACTCGTCCTGAAAGCCACGGGGGACATCCAACAGGGCACCGTTCAGTTCGAGCGCGACGACGGCGACGCGTCCTCCGTCGAACTGGGGAGTCTCGAAGAGGGCCAGACGAAGCAAATCCCGATCGATCAATCCAGCGGGACTCACGACTACGAGGTAACCATCGAGGCCGAGGGGGCCGGAGGCGAACAGGGCGAATCGGTCGAGACGACGTTCGAGACGACGGTGACGGTGGCCGAGCCGCTGGAACTGTCGGTCGACGAAGAGCGCGCTCGCATCGCCGAGGGGCAGTTGGACGTTCGAAGCAACCGACCCCTCGAACGCGTCGAACTCACCATCACCGATTCGGACGGCGAGACATTGCAGGCGGGCACCCAATCGGTCGGGGGCTCTCGGACGTTTCAGGTGACATGGCCCGATGATGCGGAGATCGGTTCGATCGAACTCAAGGCGTACGGCCCGCACGGCTTCTGGCGAGGCCTCCAACTCCAGCCCTTCTGGGTGAAGATTCCCCACAAGGAGGTGCGCTTTCAGTTCGGCGAGGCGGATTGGAAGGACGATCAGGTCTCGAAATTGCGCGACTCACTCGACAAGATCCGCGAGGCCATGCAGGAGCACCGCAACAAGGGCCTCGACATGAAACTCTACATCGCGGGTTATACCGATACGGTGGGCTCGAAGTCGAGCAACCGCGATCTGAGCCGCAAACGAGCGCGAGCCATCGGGGACTGGTTTCGACAACAGGGTCTCGGGATTCCCGTCTACTATCAGGGGTTCGGGGAGGACGTACTCGCCGTCGAGACGCCAGACGAGACCGAAAAGAAGGCCAACCGACGGGCCATCTACATTCTCGGCAACGCAACGCCTCCAACTTCGGAGACGATTCCTCGCTCCAACTGGCGACCATTGGACTGAATCATGATACGCTCCACGCTCTCGAACCATTCGACCGCCCGGCGTCTCCTCATGTGGACGTGGGTCGTGCTACTATGGGGGGGAGCGACCGTGGCATTTGGAGGATGTGACGAGCCCAGGATCGCCTCGAATCGGGCGGCGTCCTACGTCGACGACTGGGGAAGTCAGCTGACCTCGACATTCCGTGAACGCGCCGAGTCTCCCGATCCACGGGCTCTCTTCAAAAGAGAACTCGAAGAGCAGGCCGATGCGACTCGCGAATCGGTCCATCGCGACGCCCCCCCTTATGTTTTGTTGGCCGAGAGGGCGTATCGAACCGTCGACTACGAGCTCGAGTTTGTCGATCGCGGAGGATGGACCGAGCGGGGCCGTCTGCTCTGGGAACGTCTCGATTCCGTCCAGGATCACGCCCTCGATCGAGCCCGATTCGATCTCCATCGCATCGAGACGCTTCAACACCAGATCGACCATCTCGAGACCGAGCGCCACGCCGTCTCACATGTCGAGCTCGATGCCACGGAACGCCGAGCGGCCATCGATTATCTGACTCGACAGCCCCGCTCCTCGTGGTCGCTCGACGCCGAATCGTACGACACCATGACCGAAACCTTCTTCGACGATCCTGCGGGCGCGCGACTCCAGCGTCGGCTCGACGCCCTCGAAGAAGTGCGCACCAGACAGGCTCGCAAGATGGCAGCGCTGGAGCAGCTCATGGCGCGCAATGCGCTTCGGTACGCGAGGCGCATGAAGCACTTCCATCTCAAGGACATCTATGTCGATCCGGAGGCGGCCGATTACTGGGAGCTCTACAACACCGACGGTCGACGTCCCGACCGCGAGCGGGGTCCCTTCGTGGCGGACATGATCCGGCGGACGGCCACCGAGGTCGCCGACGATGTCCAACAGCCCGTTGCCATCCTCCATCGACGTCTGCGACAGACCCTGGAGGGGCTGTTGGCCGACGAGTCTCCCGAGCAGGTGCTGGCCGACCTCGAACCCCGGCATCCTCAGTACGAGCGTCTCAAACAGGAGTACGATCGCTATCGTTCGATCGTCGCCTCCGGCGGATGGAAACGGGTCGCCCCCGAATCGATGGGGCCGGGCTATACGAAACCCGCTGTCGCCGACCTGAAGCGACGACTCCGGACCGAGGGATATTTCCCCGACGACGTCGAGATCGACGAGACATACGGCGAGACCCTGACCGAGGCCGTCGAGGCCTACCAGATGACTCATCAGATGCGCGAGACGGGGCGTCCCCACGACATGTTCTGGAGCAGCCTCAACGTGCCGGCCGATCGTCGGCTCGCGATTCTCGGGGCGAATCTCCAGCGATGGCGGAGCAGCAACGTCCGCCACGAAGAGGACGATCGCTACGTTCTCGTCAACATCCCCGGGGCTCATGCCGAACTCTGGAAGGAGCAGCAGCTCGACATGCGCTTCCGCGTCGTCGTCGGAGACGGCAAGATCATTCGCAACGAAGAGGAGGACATTCAGAAGACGTCCAATCGCACCCCCGAGGTGAGTGCCTACATCGATCGCATCATTTACAATCCCTACTGGAATCTGACAGACCGCATCCGACGTCGGGAGGTCATTCCGAAGGTCCGACAATCCGTGGCGTCGAACTACAAGACCAAACTCCGGGAGTTAGAGGCCAAGCTCCAAGAGGACGATGCCTCCGGCGGGGTCGAGCTCGATCAGTTCCTCGTTGCGACCGATTCGTCCTCGGATTCGAGTGCGTCCCACTCAGCCTCCGAGGCGTCTCCCCCGGCGTCAGCCTCGTCGGATACGGAAGAGGCCTCGAGTGCCCCCACCTCGTCGGGGGGAGACGGGTCCCCTTCAGAGTCGAACGAAGAGGAGAACGCTCCCGACGTCGACATCAGCGCGTACGTCCGCGAGAACGATGACGGCGACCACGTCTTCGACGTCTCCGAGATTCGCGCGCTCATTCAGAAAGTCCGCGCCCGAAAGTCGTCGAACGACGTGGGCTCGAAAGCGAAGACAGATTCGACGAATTCGGAGGAGGCGTCGCCCCTCGAAGCCGAATTTCCATACCTCGATCCCGAGACGGGGATGGTGGATGTCAGTTCCACCGATCCCGACCACATTCCCGAGTGGTACGACAACAACGACTACGAAGTCATCTCACCCGGTGACGACTGGGAGTACGTCCGGATGGAACAGGGGCCGTCCAATGCGCTGGGCAAGGTCAAAGTCATCTTTCCGAACGTCCATACCGTCTATCTTCACGACACGCCCAAAAAGGACCTCTTTTCGCGCGAAATCCGGGCCTTCAGTCACGGCTGCATGCGCATGCAGGATCCCTTCGATTTGGCCGAACAGCTCCTCCGCTACGACGGTCAGTACGACAACCACAACATCTCGGAGATCCTCGAGGGCGAGGAGGTTGAAGTCGAGCAAAACGGCGAGACCAAAAAGGAGATGCAATACGAGTACCATCCCATCTTCTTGGACGAGCGCGTGCCGGTCCATGTCGAGTACTTGACAGCCCGAGTCGACGATCAGGGACGCGCCCACTTCTTCTCGGACGTCTATGGCTACGATGCCCAGCTTCTGGGCGACGACGACGAAGGATGACCTCTCTCGACTGGGCGCATGTCCTGTGCTCGCACGAGGCGTAGCCACAATCCAGTGTGCCCGTCGGTTCGCTCGTCAGGCTCTCCGTCGCCACCACGCGAAATGCTCGACGTTGCCGGCGGGACCATGGACCTCGGAGTCGACCGAGTCGGCCCGCTCCAGCCCGAGTGCGTCGGCCATCTCGAAGACCTCCTCGATGGTCGTCTGGCGCGTCGGCTCGTCGCGCACGACTCCCCCGTCGTCGACGTTGTCGGGCCCGGCCTCGAACTGGGGTTTGATCAGGGCGACGATGTCGGCCGTGTCGGTCAAGAACGGCAGTGTGTTCGGGACCACCAGCTCGAGTGAGATAAACGAACAGTCGATGACGGCGAGATCACAGGTATCGTCAACGGCGTCGCGCTCCATCTCCCGGATGTTGGTCCGTTCGATGACGGTCACACGGTCGTCTTCGCGCAACTTCCAGGCCAGTTGCCCGTAGCCGACGTCGACGGCATAGACGTGCTCGGCCCCGTGCTGGAGCAGATAATCGGTAAAACCGCCCGTCGAGGCGCCAACATCGATGGCCGTCCGTTCCGAGAGGTCGAGGTTCCCGAATGTCTCGAGGGCCGACTCCAGCTTCAGTCCCCCGCGGGAGACATAGGGGTTGGAGTCCCCTCGCAGTTCGATATCGGCATCGACCGGCACGCGCGTGCCGGCCTTGTCGATCTGGTCACCCTCGACGTAGACTTCACCGGCCAAAATGCGGGCCTTGGCCTTCGAGCGACTCCGGGTCAACTCGCGCTCGCGGAGAAGGACGTCGAGACGTTCGTCGTCGGTACTCATCGGATGGAGAGGGGATGTGGAGAGCAGGGATCGATTCTGGACACGGCAATCGACGCTGTGATAACGTAGCCGCGCGATGCAAGTACGTTGAGCCGAAACGGACTCGTCTCCAGTACGCGAAACACATCCTGGAGTCCCGAGCGTCTGAAAGATGCGACGCTCGAGCCCCAGGGGGATCAAGTTCCATGTCAGACGATTTTTCGCAAGATGAAAATCGCAAAACTCTGCGAAGTTTCTACTGTCGCGACTACATGTGGGAACTGTTCGAGCAGATGACGCGCGAGCTGGGCTGCTCGATGGATTACCTCATCAACGAAGCGATGCGCCAGTACGCGCAAAACCGCGATTACTCCCCGTCACAGGCCAATCCGGAACAAGATCGCAACACCCAGGGGAATTACTCGAATCCCCCGGCCTCCGGCGGAAGCGGGGGCGCCTCGCCACCTGGTCCCCAAGATCCGGAGTACCGTACCTACGAGCAAGTCCCCTCGGTGGGCGGCCAGCAGGGCGGCCAGTCGCAGTCGCCGCCTCCATCCGGCGGCGGGTCGAGCCGACCGCAACAGCCTCAGCAGCAGCCCCAGCCGGGCGGCAGTTCAGCTGGACCGCCTCCGCCTCCCAGCTCCGGGCAACAGCGCAATCAAAATCAGCAGAATCCCAACTGGCAGCGCGACCAGCAGCCCCCAACCAAGCGGCAGAACCAGTCGCCGAGCGGGGGAAACTACCAGCAACAACAGCAGCCCCCTCAACAGTCGGGCCCGCAACAGTCGGGACGGAGCACTCAGCAACAGACCAGCGGCCGCGACCCGCTGTATCTGCTATTCAACAACAATCGCTACGAGATCGACCAGAACCGCTTTGTCATTGGGCGCGGGAGCTCGGATACGGATCTGACGATTCGAGACGGCAACATCTCCCGCAAACACTGTGCGATCATCTACCGCAACAACAACTGGTATCTCAAAGATCTCGACTCGACTAACGGCGTCGAATTCCGGGGGAATCGCATCGAGTCGAAACGCATCGAGGAGGGGGACATCTTTTATCTGTGTGATTATCCTCTCCAATTCACCTACCGCGGTTAATTCATGCACGACGTCGAACACCTCGAGCCGGACATCTATCGCCTCGAGATTGACTCGCCCGACGGCTGGCCCCCGCCCGCCTCGAGCGCTCAGAATCTCTACCTCCTCGACGGGGAAGCGCCCGCTCTCGTCAACGCCGGTCACCCAAACCAGTTTCAGCACGTCTCGAAAGCCATCCGCCAGACGGGCATCGAGCTGACGGCAGTCGAGCGTGTCTTGCACACGAGCTGGCGAGTGGCGACCCTCGGGGGCGCCAAAAACTTCCCCGATGCCGATCACTTCGTGTTTAGCCCGGACATGGTCCAGCCTCGCAACCTCGAGGCTCGCCTCGATGAAGAGCGTCGGGCCATTCGAGAATTTGCCGAACGACTCCTCGACGCCCCGGAGGTTCCCGCCTCGCGGTACGAGCTCCCCTCGATCGATCGATTTCTCGAGGAGTACTACCCTCGCGCGACTGCCGATCTCGACATCGTGCCGCTGCGCAATGGACGCACGGTGCGAGCGGGCGAGCTGACCTTCGAAATCCTCGATGCCCCGGGGCCTGCCCGCGGCCATGCCTGTCTGTTCGATCAAGAGCGCGGATATCTCTTTTCGGGTGATGTCAGTCTCCAGGGACTTCCCGACTACCTGACGGGCGTGCGTCCCTATCTCAACACGATCGAGCGTCTCCTCGATCTGGAGCCCGAACGCCTCTTTCCCAATCGGGGTCGACCCCGAGACCGCGCCGATTTCGTCCTCCGAGGCAACCATCGTTTTCTCGACAACTTTTTGAGCAACGCCCCCTCGGCGATGTACAACGAGCCGACGCTCGTCGAGTTCGTCAAACGAGACCTGGGATATCTTCCCGAGACCCTCCCCGAACTGGTGCTCGCGATTCGCCCTTACCGTGTCGTCCTGGAGGAACTGGTGCGATCGCGCATGATCGAGGCAGAGGGTGATGGGTTGGCGAGGCGCTACGGCACCGACTTCGAGGACCCGCGCGAAGACCTTCGGGACGTCTAACCCTCGAACCCTCTCGCATACCGATGGCGGGATGCTATCTCTCGGACACGGCGTCCGGTTCCCCTCCGTACTCCCCTCTCATGATACCGGCGATACGATACGTGACGTGTCGACTCTCACACGTAGGGCTGCGGAATTGTCTACTCTCAGCGGGGGCCTGGTGCGTGTTGAGTGGCCTCGCCCTGGGGTGTCGCTCCGCACCCGATACGCCCGCCCCCCCTCCCTCGAAAGTAGCCCTGGATCGCAGCCGCGAACTCGTCGCCCGGAGCACCGAGCGTGCCTTCGAGATCAGCGATAGTCGCGATACGTACACGGTGTCGGTCCGTTTCAATCCCGCTCGATGTCAATCTCCCTCCTTCGAGATGTTCGCGCATGGCCAGTGGACGCGCGTCCACCTCGAACCCACGGACTCGAATGTCGAGGAGGAGCTCGAGGCGTTCCGACGGCGAGCCTCGGCATCGAGGGGCTTCGAACGTGTCGAGATCACGGGGCGTCCCGACGGACGTCGCCGCACGGAGTCGGGGTTGAGCTTCCCGGTGTTGTCGGTACGAACTCTCCTCAATCGATAGCCCGGGCTGCTGTATCGATGCGCGACCGAACTTCGTCTCCGTACTCGGATCCATCGTAGACGATCAGCGGCGGGCGCACCGAGACGTCGGCGGCTCCTCCCCGTCGCAGACCCGATTCGAGCAGGTAGGCGTCACTGTCGGGACGCGAATGAAAATAGCGCATCCACTCGAATGAAAAATCAGTCTCGTCGACGGCTTCGACGAGATCTCCGAGTCGAATGGGGGGCACGATGATTTTGAGTCGGCCTCGCTGGGTTGCCACGTACTGAGCCGCCCGTACGAAATCGCTCAGATCGCCGGCGAGTTCGTGGCGAGCGGCCGCTCGCTCCGGGTCGTCGCTCATGCGACGCGATCCCTCCGGATAGTACGGCGGGTTGCAGAGCACGAGCTCGGCCGTATGGGGTTCGAAGAGATCGCGATAGTTTCGGACGTCGCCATGGATGGCGTCGACGCGGGCCTCCAGTCCGTTGTGTTCAATGTTGGTCTCCAGGAGCTCGGCGAGCGAGTCCTGACGCTCGACGGCTCGGACAGTGGCCTCGGAGAAGCGCGTGGCAACTGCCAGTGCGACGAGTCCCTGCCCCGCTCCCAGTTCGACGAGACGAGCTCCGTCGTCGATATCGGGCAGATCGGTGGCCAACAGAACGGCGTCGAGTCCGAAGCGATATCCATCCTCGTGCTGGAGGAGCTCGAGAGCCCCCTCCGAAATGGTATCTCGCGTCAGTCTGGGCTCACTGGGCGTGTCGTTCACGGCATCGTGGAGGTGGTGATGGTGCATTCGAACATGTGGGATCCTCGCTCGACCATCGCGGCGAGCGTATCACGATCGAACGCAACCCGACAAATCGAACGATAGAGCAATCGCATTGGACGTGTAGACGACACGACAAGGGACTCCTTTCCCCCTCGAAGCACATCTTATCGGCTAGCAAGGGGCTAGCGCTCCAAAGGGGGCTCGAGGTCATCTATGATCCGACGCCTCTCCGGAGCGCCGGCTCCCAGCTGGCCGATAACGGAGAGAACATGTTCACATGCGATTGTCCTCCATCGAACGGCGTCCAGAGACGCGTCTCTGGGAGAACGTGTCATCGAGGCTCGTGAGTATATAGTTGAACGATGGGGGGAATCGGCGATATCGGCTCGATATTGCTGAGACGCACCGACGTTGACGAACGAATGCAACACGATACGCTATGCAAGCATCGACATCGCATATCCCTCTCGAGGGGTTCCCCCAGGAGATTCCACATGGAGACGACGACACCCAACGCTCGTTCGACGTGGCTGCAAAGCATCTTCGCCCTCGCGGGCAGTTTGTTGTTGTTGTCGGTCGCCGGCGCATGTGGGGGAGGCAATCAGCAGAGTGGAACCAATCAGCAGAGTGGAACCATGAACGTCTCGTGGTCCGTCGAACTCGATGGATGCGACGCGGCCGGGGTTGAAGAAGTCGAAGCCCGGCTCAACGTTCAAAACGGAGGGGGCTCTCGCACCAAAACGTTCGATTGTACCCAAAACGAGGGAACGATCGGCGGGCTTCAACCCGCCAACTACCGTGTCGAGCTCGTCGGCCTCAATGCCGATGGCGACGTCATCTATACGGGCGATACGACCAAGACCAAGACCGTGCGGAGTGCTGAATCCTCCAACGTCGCCGAAATCGATCTGACCGTCAAACGCGGCGAACTCCAGATCAGCTGGTTCTTTGACAACGGCCGTCTCTGCGGACAAAACGACGTCGAGACCATCGACGTCAAGGTCTTCGGGTCGGAATTCAACGCCGAAGAGGCCGCCGAGTCCGGCATCGCCTGCGGCGACGGCGAGACCTCCGTTCAGGACATCACGCCTGGCGAGTATCGGGTCCAGCTCGAGGGCAACGACGCGGACGGCAATACGACCTTCCAGGGCTCGTCCGACGTCGAACTCGGGCGAGGACAGACTAAAGAGATCGAGGTTGAACTCGAGCAACAGTCATGATGTCTCGACGTATGACGTTCGTGGGGGGGCTCGTCGTTCTCGCGCTCTTCGGGGGGTGGGGAACGACCTCAGTCCGGGCTCAGTCCTTCGACGAAGCCGATCCGGTACTCTTTTTGATCACCGAACGCCTCGTCTCGACCGAGGGCGAGACTGAGCAGACATCCTTCTGGTGGTCCAACCCGGCCGAGCCCGCATGGACCGGGACGGATCGACAACTGATGGACGCTCTCGAGACGCACCGTATCGCCTTTTTGCGTCCCGGCGATGAGACTCGCATCAGTCGCATCTACCAGCGTCCCCAGTTGTCGACCAACAACGCGGCCGCTCTGGGGTCGGTGCTCGGAGCGCGTCGCATCGTACTGGGAGACGTGACGTACCAACGCACGTCTCCGCTGGCGCCTACGGGACTTCGAGGCGTCGTCGCCGAGGCCTCCCTGAAGCTAATCGATGTCACGGCTTCGTCTCCGGAGGTACTTCGGACCTATCGCTTCGAACGGAGTATCTATGTCGAAGCATCGCGCGGCGACGGCGGCGAGAGCCTCGAGCGCGCACGCCGACGTTTGATGCCTCCCGTCGCCGAACTGCTGGCTCAGACGCTCTCGATCGTCTCCGGCGAGGTCGGGATCGAAGACAACGAGCTCCTGTTGAAATTTCACGGGCTCGAGCGCATGGCCGCGCTCAAGGCCATTCGACGCACCGTCGAGGCACTCGATCCGATCGAGCAGACGGCGGTCCGCTGGGCGGCCGAAGGGGTGATCGCGCTCGAACTCAATCCCGATCGATCCGCGGATACGCAACTCGTCCGGCGAGCGGCCGACGCGTTGCGCACGCACAATTTCAGCCCCCTCCGTCTCAAGCCCCGATCAGCGGATGAGCGAGACGGGGAAGGAGCCGCCTTCGAGGTTCGCATCACCGGGACGTTTCCATCGACATCCGAGGAAACGAGGCGTGAGTCTTCACCTCAAGGAGAGCCCCCATGACGACCTCCGAGGAGGAGAGAGGTTCGAATGGTTCGTCGACCGAACGGGTCGAATGGCTCGATCGGTACCCCGAGGCGACCTATCTTTTCCGGCTCGCCCGCCTCGTCTTCTACGGGGCGATCGTCATTCTCCTCTACTATGCGCTCTCCGCCGTTTGGGGCGTGCTGCTTCCGGTCTTTATCAGTCTCCTGATCGCATATTTGCTCGATCCGCTGCTCGACTGGTTTGAAGCACGAGGGGTCCGCCGGACGCTCGGGATCGTGGTCGTCATCATCTCCGGCATGATCTTCGTCACCCTCTTTTCGCTCTTTCTCTACCCGACGTTTGTCGAGCAGACCAGAAACCTCGTCAACCGCGCGCCCGAGTTGCTCGAGACCTTTCGCACGGACACGATCCCCTGGATCGAAGAGACGTTCGAGTACGAAGTCCCTTCGACTGTCGCGGCGGGGTTCGAAAAGTACGGTCAGCCGATCACCAACTCGCTGCCGGACGTCTTCAACCAGATGGGGAGCTGGACCCAGAACCTCCTCAGCCAGACGGGTTCCTTCGTCTCGGGCCTAGTCAACATCGTCATGATCCCGATTTTCAGCTTCTTTTTCCTGCGCGACTTCGACCGCATGCGCAAGCGCATGGTCGAATTCATCCCCGAACACCGGCGCGATCTCATCCTGAAGCGGCTCCATGAGATGGACGAGGTTGTCGGGGAGTGGTGTCGGGGGCAAGTCCAGGTCGCGCTGACGCTGGCCGTGCTGTACGCCATCGGATTGAGCATCGCGTTCGCACTCGCCGGCATCGACCTCAAAAGTGGCATCGCCATCGGAGTGCTGGCTGGATTGCTGAATTTCATCCCTTACTTCGGGGTCGCCATCGGCGTCATCCTCTCGATGTTGATGGTCGTCCTCAACGCTGCTGGATTCACCCCCTTTCTGACGGTGGCCCTCGTCTTCGTGGTCGTCCAGATGCTGGAGGGATATCTCATTACGCCTCAGCTGGTCGGAAACAAGGTGGGACTCTCGCCCGTCATGGTCATCATTTTGGTGCTGATCGGCGGGGAACTGGCGGGATTGCTGGGCATTATTCTGTCGATTCCCCTCTTTTCAGCCCTCAAGGTCTTGTTCCCCGATTTCGTCCGGTATTATAAACAGACTGAATTTTACGCAGGACCTGCTCGCGAGCGCCGGCTCCGAGCGGCCTTCAAGGCGGGTCCCTCAACCGATGACTCGCCGTCCCCCGAACCGACAAATGCCGCCCCGCCCGGAGACGAAGCGACTGAAGCCGGGACGGGCGACTCGATCGACGAAGAGACGTCCTCCGAGCCGACGAGTGCCCCCCCGCCGGAGGACGAATCCGGCGAGCCCACTCCTGACTCCTCGGAAGCCGACGCCTCCTCCGAGACGTCGAAGTCGACGTCCGACTGACTTTTAGCTCGAGAGGAGCTGAGACCATCCATGTGGTTCGAGCCGAACGACATCTCTCCCGTCGAGCAATGCGAGGGGAGCGACATCGAAGAGCTGTTGCTGACACTCTCCGAACGAGCCTTTTCGGGTATTGCGCAACACGCCCGGGGCGAACGCACGGATCAGATCCTCTTCGAGGAGGGATTCATCTTCGAAGTGCTCACTCGTCCCTCCCGAGACGAGGAGCAACTCGGGACCATGCTCCGACTCGGCGAGCAAATCTCCGGCCGAGACCTCGAACGAGCTCGAGAGCGAGCCGATCAGCACGACCGTACGCTCCGAGCAGTCTTGTGGAAGCTCGAGATCCTGGAACGTGAGCACATCCGACAGGCCGCGACGAGTCGACTGACTTACCTCCTCCATCAACTCTGTGATGTGTCGGGAGGTCGCACCGAGCTCTATCAGCCCTCGTTCGAGAACCTCGACGCCTCGCTTCCCCCCTCCGAGCTGCGGGCCCACGTCGCCCCCGAGCAGGTCGTGTTTCGACGTCGTTTCGAGCGATTTTCTCAGCTCGAACCCGAGGAATGGGAAGCCATGATCGACATGTACGGGGGCACTTATCCGAGGCGTGTCGAGGGAACCTCTGGTCGTCTGGAGCGGTCGTTTTCCGAGCCCTCACATCGAGAACTCGGCGAACACTTCATCGACGGACGTCATCGCTTTGAACAGATCATCACGCACAGTCCGCTCCCCCCCGGCGAGACGATCGCCGTGCTCTCGGCCCTGCGCTCGATGGAGCTCGTCGACTTCCGTACGACAGCCATGCCCGAACTCGAGGCCGAGCGCTTCGGCGAGATCGTCGAGACCAAGCACCTGAGCGTCCACAAAGCGAGTTACTTCGAGGTCTTGAACATTCACTGGTCGAGCTACAACGAGGTGACCGACGCCGCCTTCGAGACGCTCCGTAATCGTTATGACACGGAGCGTCTCCCCGACGAGGTGCCACTCGACATCCTTCAGAAGGCCGGAGAGATCGCCGACCGGGTCGAGAAAGCGTACGAAGTACTGAAATACCGCGAAACCCGGCACAAGTATCGGCAGAAGATCATGCCGGACTACAAACTCGAGCACGCCCTGCCCCTGCTGTTGCGAAAGGCTGAATTGGCCCACCAGCGCGGGCAACTCGAGCTGGCCCGAGACGCTCTCCGGCGCGTCCTCGAGCTCGAGCCCAACCACGTGGAGGCGACCTCGCGGCTCGAGGATTGGGGAGAGTGACCTCGGTTGGGTCCGTGACCTCAGAAGGGCACAATGGAGGCGTCAACCCCTCGTTTGCGCTCGATCGCCTGCTTGAAGGCTCGGACTTCGTCCATCGAAGCAAATTTGCCGAGGCGCACCCGGTAGTATGTCTCGCCGTCGAGTTCCGCCGACACGAGATAGGGATCGAGCCCCTTCTTGTTCAGGGAACGCATGCGCGACTCGGCCCGATTTCGTTCGCGGTGGGCACTGATCTGGAGCGTGTATCGCGCCGAATCGTCGTCGAGTTGCTCGGACGAGGGAGGAGTTGATTCATCGGAGGAGGGAGGAGGCGCATCCGAGTTGTCGGCCGACGAGTCGGCGACCGGACCGGCGCGCGCCGACGTCGAACTGGAGCCCGAGCGCTGTGGAGTCAATCCCTCTTGAGAGAGGCGGTCGTAGAAAGACAATTCCAGGCGGGGCTCTGAGGACTCGTCGGACTCAGGAGGTGGTGAGGAGGGAGTCGACGAGGCATCCGAGCCACCATCGGGGGGAGGGGACGGAGCGAACGAAGACCGAGTGTCGACAAACGGTGGATTGTCTCGTTCGACCCACCACTGTCCGACAATGAGGCCGAAACCAAATACGATCCCCAGCAAAACGGTCCAGCCCAAATACCGCAGAAAAGGCCCACGGGTGTTGCGTTCTCTCTGTGGGGTCGATGGGCTCACGTCACCAAAAGAAGGATGTTGTTCGCTTCCTTATCATGCGGATATTCGACCGGACACCGTCCACCGTCGTCGTCCGGCCCGATCCGAACGATACCACTGGATTCAGGCCGTTCCCCTGTGTTCGTCGAGTCCGTAAATTACGAGTGAGGGCGCGTCGGACTCGATGCGCGCCACCTCGCCGATCGAGAAAGACCTCGAGATGTGAGGACCATCCATGTAGATGTGGCCCTCTTCCATCTTCGAAATCACTTCGAACTGATCGTCGGCCTCCAGCACGCCTCGTCCGAATCGATATCGCTCCCCCGGCATCGGATATGGTTCGCGCACGAGATACTCCATGCAGTTGCTCTCGATCGGGAGAACAAAGCCCCCGGCCGAGCGGATGGCTGCCGTCGATCCGGCCGGCGTCGAGATCCAGATGCCGCTGGAGCGCTGCTGTTCGGCGGAGTCCTCGCCGATGCGAAGCAGATAGCGCGAGACGGCCGCCGGATTCGAGTGACTGATCAGGACGTCGTTGAGGATGGGCGGCGAACAATCTTCGTCATCGATACAGACGTGAAACCGCTGGAGGTGGAGGGGCTCCCATCGTGCCTCGAGGGTGCGATCGAGCAGCGTCGAGATCTCGTCGGCCACACCGGCACAGAAATATCCGACCGACGATGTCGGATGCGAGTTGATCGCCAGTACCGGGATGTCCTCGACCCGGTGAGAGATGTCCAGCACCGTCCCGTCTCCTCCGACGGGCATGATCAAATCGTACTCCTCGGTCGAGTCGACCTCTCCCCGGTGGATGCGATCGAAGGAGAGGTCGCGGCGAGTCAGCTCCTCACAGACGCGATCGAGATTGTCGCAGTGCGTGCGATGTGACTGACGCATCGCATCGATGCTCGTATCTCCCGCTCGTACGAGCTTCTCGAGCCCCTGGTCCTTGTCGGACTCGATGACCAACTGCTCGTACCGACTCTTCTTGTAGGTGACGAGTATGTGCGGATCTGCAGGTATCATATAGCATCTCGTGGGATGATATGTCGGTCCTCTTATAGGACGGGGGCGAGGAGACGGCAAGGATGGCCCACGGAGGAGAGGACGCATACACGGCCGATTCATCTGGCCGGTCGAGCCCTCCTCTTACTCCATCGTGTCGTCGTCGCGGGAGGCGGCCTGGCTCCATTCGAGTTCACTCTCGCGCAGCACCTCGAGCACCTCGAGAAGGTGTTCCGCCTCGAAAGGGGGAGACGCGTCTCGCGGGATGGCCTTCGCCCGCGACGAGCGTCCGAGGTCCTCGAGCACGCGTCGAACGGCGTCGACGAGCGGCACCGTATCTCCCCGACGTCGGAGCATGTTGGCAAACCTAACGATCTTGAGGCTGTCGAACCACTCGTGAAAGCTCCGCTCGAAGTGAGCCGCGTCCGGGGCGTGCTCGCGGAGACTGGCGATCGTCTCCCAGCTGTCCCACTGGTCGAGAAAGGCCATCAAAGCGTCGGAGGCCGCATCACGAATTCGCTCCGGGTCTTCGAACCCCGGTCGTATGGCCGCAAACCAGGCCCGGAGCTGTTCGAACGTCGCCGGGGGCTCGACGTGAATGTAGCGCTCGACCTCGTGGTCGAGAATCGATTGGACCGACGGCCCCGTCCCTCGGGGTACGCGTTCGGACGTTCGAGCCGATGGATACACCATGGGCGCTTCCATGGTCTGGACGGCCCCTCGTCCCCCCGCTTTGATGATTTTCTGGAGGAGGTAGAAGTCGCTGAGCGCGGGCCGAGGGGGTACACCGTCGGCGAGTGCGTACCCCTGGGCGGAGAGGACCATACAGGAGCCGATCGACTGAAAGGCATAGGGCGTTCGGGTCAGGTGGAGCCCCGCTTCGAAGTAACGCATCCAGCTTTCGTAGGCCGCGATCGCTCGTGCATGCTCGTCGACATCCGGAATCGGGTGTCGGTATCGGCAGACTCCGGCGAGCATCTCCTCGGGCCCGGTCGCGAAGGTCTCGAGGACGTCGTCGATATAACCCTCTTCGGCGGGAGAATCGGCATCGAGACATGGAATGATCCCCTCGACGGCGGCCCCGGCCTCCTGAAGCCGGGCCAGTGCCAGATCCATGCCGAGGCGTCGCGCTCGTCCGACCCCCGCTTCGTCCGGAGGAAACGCCTGCCCCTCGGTGCAACGATCTATCACATGGAGGGGAAACGGCGTCTCGAGGGCCGAGAGCATCTCGAGAGCCTCGCGGTTGGCCTGGTCGATCGCCGCTGGCGCATCGCTCGGCTGGTTGACAACGATGATCACCTCGAAGCATTCCGGTGTCGAGCTCGCCCCACGGAGTGCCTCGATGACGGTCCCGAGCGTCTCTCGCTCGTCGTAGGCCGGAATGACGACCGAGGCTCGGAGCGTATCGAGGGGGGCGGGAAACGCCCCGCGCTCCGGTGGAGAGACCGCTTGTTCGTCGAGATAACGACGCACATGCTGCCGGGCTCGCTCTGGACGGGAAACCATGGGATGCCTTTCTCGAGGGCTCGAGTCGAGTCGCGCTCTGAAATACGGGGGGCCACGGAGATGATCAAGGGAATCGAGGCGACCCGCACCCACATCCGCTCGCATGCAGGGTCACATTGAAGATACACCTGTCCTCGTTTCTCCCTCAAACGCACCTGCGCGCGCCGCCCGCTGCAAACCGGCTGATCGTTCCGAGAGGAGGTCACACCATGCAAGCAGCGGTGTGGGCGGCGGCGAGATCCTTCCAAACCCCTGACCGCTCGCCGCTCTCCCCTCTATTTATGATCGTCGGCAGATCGGACCGATGTGTTGCGTCAAGTCGCTCCGTGATGTCCTGTCTCATCGTGCAGAGAGTGTGTCAGAACAAAAACGCGAGGTATGGCTGGACCAGAGTGGGATTTGATTCCTGGTCTCGACCTTTCTACAAGTTCGTGGACGTATCACATATCCTCCATCGCAAGTCGATCTCCCAATGCTTCCATCGCCGACAATCCCACGATGAACCGAGATCCCGACAGTGAACATATCGAGAGGGTGCGAGAGACGTCTCTCGTCGAGCTCTCTCTGCTCGTTGCACTTCCTCTGAGTCTCGTGTCGGGCATGACGGGGTGTGCCAACGGAGAGCTCTCGTCGGACGAACCGGATGCGGGAGGCGTCGATCGCATCGGTCCCTCGGGCAGCAGCGCGAGAGGTCCCACAGCCAGCGAGGAGGGCAGCGGGCCCGGCGGAAGCTCGCTCCCATCTCCCACCGATACGGGCCCCTCGTCGCTCGATACCAGTGCAACCGAAGAGGATGCGACCGACAGCCCGGATTGCTCGACGCCTCCCTGCCGACACGACACGGGTCCGAATCCCGACGTCTCCTCACCCGATACGACGACTCACCGCGATACGAGCCCTCGAACGGATACGTCCTCCCCCTCCGATCCGTGTGAGAAGCGCGACTGCGGCGATCACGGTACCTGTCAGTCCACCTCTCTGGGCACGCGCTGTGAGTGCGAGTCGAGCTACGTTGTCCAGAGTGGAACGTGTGTCAGAGAGCGTGATCCCTGTCGCAGCATCAACTGCAGCGGACACGGCATCTGTCGCATCGAGAATGGACAAGCGACCTGCAACTGCCGACCGGGCTATCGAAGCCAAAATCTCGACTGTGTCCCGATCGACCGGGACAACGATGGTGTAGCCGCGAACGAGGACTGCGACGATCGCGCTCCCAACCGGGCGCCCGGTATGGACGAGACGTGCGACGGGACGGACAACGACTGTGACGGGGAGGTCGACGAAAACCTACGGCGCGATTGCCCCAAACAGGAGGGCGTGTGTCAGGGAACCGAACAGATCTGTCAGCAGGGCAGCTGGACCGACTGCTCCCGCTCGTATCGCGCCGCCTCCAACTACCAAAGCGACGAGAACGCCTGCGATGGCAAAGACAACGATTGTGACGGCCAAGTCGACGAATCGTGTCTGAACTGCTATCAGCTCAACATGTGCATCCGCCCGTGTGCGCCCGGTGACGATCGGTGCGAGCAGACCATCTTCGAGCGAGGAGCCGTGTCAGCTCGTCAGGCCTACAATCAGTTGGCTCGATGCGCGAACAAACGATGCAGTCAGACTCCGGAACCCGCGATGTGTCTGAGGCAGACGTGCTCCAGTGCTTACGACACGTGTCACGCCAAGACCTCGGGCCAGTCGCTCTCCTGCTCGGAATTCTACCGCTGTCGCTCGCGTTGCAGCGAAGGTGATCAATCGTGTCTCGACAATTGTGGGAAACGCATCAGCTCATCGGGACGTCAACACTCGAAGGATTTCGAACGCTGCATCCAAACTCATTGTTCCATCCCTCCCACCTACGGATGTATTCGCCAACACTGTCTTCGAGAATACATCTCGTGTTTCGACTGTACCTGACCTCTCTGGGGGGGATCGTCTGGGGGGCCATGCTGACGGGATGCCTCCACAGCGGCCCCCTCGAAGAGCCCAAAGACCCTCGGGTTGCTTCCATGCCGGCCTCCCCCTCGGTCGAGAGCGTGTATCGCACCGATCCCCCCTATCCTGGATTCTGCGTCGAAATTGGAGATCGCCAAAACGACGGCCGTCCCGAATGGACACTGACTCGCCAATACGACGGTTCGGGCCGCGTCCTCGAAGAAATCTACGATCATGGGGCTGATGGAGCGGCCGATACCCGATTTTACTACACGTACGAGGAGGACCGACTGGTCGAGAAGCGAAAGGACGACAACGTCGATGGAAGCGCTGAAGAGATTCGACAGTACGCTTACAACGACAACGCTCGACGCATCCGCACCGAACTCGATCTCGATGCAGACGGACATGCCGAAAAAGTCGTTCGCTACACCTACGACTCCCAGGGGCGGCGCATCCAGAAGGCGGTCGATATCAATGATACCGGTGACGACGACGCCCTGTTCAACTACGAGTACGACGAAGGGCGGCGTGTCGCCGAGCGCCGGGATCGAGATGCCGACGGGAAGGTCGAAGAGATCGTCGAATACAGGTACAACGAGAAGGGGCGGCGTGTCGAGCACCGGCTCGATCAGGGCGGCGACGGTACGTACGAACGCATCGTCTCCTTCGAATACGACGCCGACGGCAACATGACCGTCAAGCGCATCGATCGAGGAGGAAACGGGCAGACCAACCGGATCGTGCACATCGATACCAACAACGAAGGACGACGCACGCGGGTGGCTGTCGACCGCGGGGCCGACGGAACGATAGACGAAGCCACCCACTTCGAGTACGACGATCGGGGCAATCTCGTGCGAGAGCTCCAGGATCAGGGGGGCGATGGCACGATTGAACTCGTCACTCATTACTCGTACGACTGCTGGCGATAGGGCTCGCGCGTCGTACGGCCCGAGACGCCCCGTTTCTGACTCGATTCACTCTCCGCTCCTCCGATCTCGTCCTCTGTCATGGTGCGACTTCTGGCCGTCGTGTTGGGAGGCATGGCCGCTCTGGCAATCGTCGTGTATTCGATGTACCGGGCTTTCATGACGCCCGAACGGCGACTCTCGAGCCAGTTTCGCGACATGAAGGGGCTCATCCTAGAGAGCGTCGACGAGGAGGACCGAGCTCAGGCCGAACAGCTCCTCGAAGATTGTCGGGAGCATCTCGACAGCCTCATCCAAGCCCAGGAACGGATCGAGACCCTCTCGGACATGTCTGAAACGGCCTCGGAGCTGACGGGAGCTCGTGCTCCCGACGATCTCGATCGGCTCGAACAGCAGGTCCAAGAGGACATCTCGACGTTTCTCTCGGAGATGGCCCAAATGTCTTCTCAACTCCAGTCCGACGACCGCCAATCACTCAAGCGTCTTCAGGATTTTACCGACGAACTCGGGGAGCGTCAGCACATTCTGGAAGACCTCGACGAGGCCGGTTGACGGCTCGCCACATGCTCCGGTGACACAACAAATCCCCCGATCGCGCCGATGATCATAAACGAGGGGGGTTGCCCCTCGTCGATCGTCACCATCATCGGGAGTGTACATCACGGAGCACATCATGTTGGCACGCATTTCATCCGGGGCCGTTCTCGGGATCGACGCCTACGCCGTCGACGTCGAAGTCGACATCACATACGGGATGCAGGTCTTCCACATCGTGGGATTGCCCGAGGGAGCCGTGCGCGAGGCGCGCCGCCGCATCCCCGCCGCCATGGAAAATGCCGGCTACGAATTCCCCGATCATCGCATCACGCTCAACCTCGCCCCCGCCGATATTCGGAAGGATGGCACGGCTTTCGATCTGCCGATGACCGTCGGGATCCTGGCGGCTCAACGCGAGATTCCCACCGAACGCGGGGGGTTCGATCTTGAAGATTATCTGGTCGTCGGGGAACTCGGGCTGAACGGAGAGGTGCGAGGAATCGACGGCGCCCTCCCTCTTGCCGTATCGGCTCGGGATCGCGGGCTCGACGGGATCATCCTGCCGGAGGCCAACGCCCGAGAGGCGGCAGTCGTCTCCGACATCGAAGTGCTCCCCGTGAATCATTTGACCGAAGTGACATCTCTGATTCGGGGAGAACACACCATCGAACCCGTCGCGGCCGATGCCGATGACTCGGAGGCACTCGGCGGCGAGTATCCGGTCGATTTCGACGAGGTGGCCGGTCAAGAATCCGTCAAACGCGCCCTCGAAGTCGCCGCGGCCGGCGGCCACAACGTCCTTCTGGTCGGACCACCGGGCTCGGGCAAATCGATGCTCGCCAAGCGTATTCCCACGATTCTCCCGGAGATGACCTTCGAGGAATCTCTCGAGGCGACGAAGATTTACAGCGTCACGGGCGAGCTTCCCGCTGATCAGGGACTGCTCGGACGACGTCCCTTTCGAAGCCCTCATCATACGATCAGCGACGTCGGCGTCGTGGGGGGCGGGTCCGGTGTACCGCGTCCCGGTGAGGTCAGCCTCGCCCACAACGGCGTCCTCTTTTTGGACGAGCTACCCGAATTTCGACGCAACGTCCTCGAGGTGCTGCGCCAACCCCTCGAGGAGGGGGAAGTGACCATCAGCCGGAGTCTGACAACCCTGACTTACCCCGCCAACGTCATGCTCGTGGCGGCGATGAATCCGTGTCGCTGTGGATACTTCGGGTCGGATCAGAAGGAATGTCAGTGCTCACTCCACGACGTCCAGCAATACCGCAACAAGATCTCGGGCCCGTTGATGGACCGCATCGACATCCACGTGGAGGTCCCGGCGGTGCCGTATCGCAAACTCAAAGAAAAGGAGCGCGGCGAACCCTCGAGTGTCGTGAGATCGCGCGTGCAACGGGCTCGCGACCGTCAGGCCCGGCGGTTCGAAGGAGCCGAACGGCACTCGAACTCGGAGATGCAGCCCTCCGACCTCCGCACGCACTGCGAGGTCGACGAGGCGGGCCACGATCTGCTCGAGCGCGTCATCGACAAGCTGGGCATGAGCGCCCGGGCCTACGATCGTATCCTCAAGGTGGCGCGCACGATTGCCGATCTCGACGGGGCCGACAGCGTGCGGGCTGGAGACATCTCCGAGGCCGTGCAGTATCGAAGTCTCGATCGAGATCTCGAGATTGCGCCTCACTCCGATCGAGCACTCGGGGCGTGACGCCCCTAAAGCGAGACGAGCGGTTCAATCGAGACGGGAGGCCTGCTCCGGGAGATCGTGGACGAGGCGAAATCCCACTTTGGCCGTTCGAGCGGCAGCGATGACTTTCATGGAGCTGGCGAGCCGGCAGAGACGTGCATCGACATTCCAGCTCCCCCCCTTGAGCGGTCGCTCGGGGGTCGAAGCGTCTTCACTCTGACACCATTCCTGGACGCCACCGGCCAGGTCGCGGACGCCATAGGGAGAACAATCGTCCTCGAAGGTGCCGACGGGCTCGGGTTGAGGGGGCTTGTCTGGACGCGACGAACGCATCTTACAGAAGTTGGCGTCGAAGCGATCGCCCCAGGGAAAGTATCGACCATCGACGCCTCGCCCTGCCTTCTCGAGCTCGTCGGCCGTCGGGAGGCGATAGGCGAAGCCATCGCGTTCACTTCGCCACCGACAGTACGCCTCAGCATCTTCGGCCCGGATCCCGATCACGGGGAGCCGAGCCTCGTACCCTTCGCCGGCCGGATACCGGTGGCGCGCTTCCCCCTCGATGAGAATATCGTCCGGAATCCAGCGCTCGCGCGAGTCATCGTACGTGATCAAGAGCCCCTCGGATTTTCGCGTCTGCGGAGCCCGTTCCATCGCCGCCTCCCCCTCGCGTTCGTACAGTTCGTTGAACCACTCGAGATAGGCCCCGAACGTCACCGGGAATCGAGCACAGCAGAAGGCGTCGACAAAGCGGCGCGCCTGAGGACGGGGATTGAAGGCCTCGGGGTCGCCCCCGGTGATGAAGCGCCCCGAGGGGATGTAGACGCACCCGTCGGCGACGTGACTGGGGTCGGGCAGACGCACATGGACGTGCGTATCGCGGTCGCGTTCGACGTAGATCGGGTAGGTGACCGACTGTCGCCGGTCGTGATGGATGTTCAGTTCGTAGCTTCCGAGCGGGACCTGTGAGAATTCCAGGGGGGTCGTCCCCAGCGATTCCGGTGGAGACGATACCAGTCGACGTTCCTGCTCTTCATAAGCTTGCAGCTCGACGTCGGCGTGTTCGGGCTGGGAGAGGACCCGCAGGTCGCCATACCCCTCGAGCAGGGAGGCATAGGTGCCCGTATCGTAGTGTTCGACGAGCGTCTTGAAATAAATGGTGTTGATGAGGTCCCCACGTTTCTCGGCTCGCCGGAAGCGACTCCAGTACAGATCAGCCAGCCCCTTGCGAGCACGGGGGTCGTCGGGATCGTGGGCGAGCGCCTGGGTAAAGTGTGTGATGGCCCGACAGAACGCTCGGGTGCTCGAGGCTTCGAGTTCGTCGCGTTTATCCTCGAGCTCCCAGTAGTCGCGTTTCCGCTCGATGGGCTCCCAGTCCTCGATATCGCCGCGAAGCTGACGGGCATTGGCATCGTGTGCTTCGACCTGCTCAATTAGTTCGTGATACTGCTGAGCCGCCCGACGCCCCTCACGGATACGTCGCTCGGCTTCTCGGGGACGCAATCCCTCGAGCCATGTCTCGATCGCTTCGGCAAACTGTCGCGCCGAGTCATAGCGCCCGTCGCGCGACGGCTCCATGGCTTTCAGGCAGATGCGCTCCAGCTCATCGGGAACGTCTCGAGTCTCCCGGGCATGCTCCGAGGGAGCGGGCAGATCGGCATCGACCACCTTCCACATGATATCGACGGGATCGTCGCCCGTGTAGGGAGGGTCGAGCGTCAGTATTTCGTAAAGGAGCGCTCCGAGGCTGTAGATGTCACTGCGCTCGTCAATCTGAGCGAGATTGCCTCGAGCCTGCTCGGGGGGCATGTAACTGGGCGTTCCGAGTGTCTGGCCGTCGCTGTCGCCGTCGGTGTCGTGGAGAGTCGTGACATCCTGATCCAAGACGTGAGCCAGCCCCCAGTCCATGACAAGCACTTCACCGTAATCCCCGAGCATGATGTTCTCGGGTTTGAGATCGCGGTGAATGACCGAGCGGACGTGAGCATAGTGGACGGCCTGACTGACCTGACGGAGGATATTGAGTAGTCGAACGAGCGTGTACTCTTCGCGAGCGCGATCGTTCTCTCGAAGCTGCTGGAGAAGGTGACGAAGCGAATGCCCCTCGACCTCCCGCATCGTATAGAAGACATCCCCGTTGGGAAGGACCCCGAAATCGTAGATCGGCACGATGTTGGGATGCTCGAGCTGCCCCGTCGCCTGAGCTTCGGCGATGAATCGCGAGAGTGATTCGGGGTCAGACTGACTGTCGCGATACAGGATTTTCATGGCCACCGTCCGCCCCAGCAAGCGATCGAGCGCCCGTACGACACGACCACTGCCCCCGCTTCCGAGCTCCTCGTCGAGTACGAAGCGTTCCCCGGGATCGAGATGCTCTTCGCGGCGCGCGGCCTCGACGATGCGGTTTTGACCGTAGTAACTGTCGTCCGCTTTCGGAGACGGCGAGGAGTTGCCTTCACTCGGTTGTTCCTCGGGCGATTCGACGCCGGATGCAGATTTGTCGGCCTCGTCATCCGATGCGAGCGTCCGGCCGGAGCGCGAGGGGTCGTCGGGCTGGAGCCCCAATGGAGTGATAGCCTCGTCGGGGGACGACGTCAGCGTTTCAGCCGCCGTGTCGTACATTTCGGCGTCGAGATGGCTGGTCGCATCCGCCGCTCGCTCGAGGGATTCGGATTCGGTGGAGGGTTCGCAATCCGCGACCTCCGGAATGGGGGACGGAGAGGGCTCAGTATTGGCTTCGGACGTGCTCAGCTGAAAATCCTCGTCGTCCTTGTCGGAATCTCGAACCCCGAGAGGAGGACGAGAGACGATGGGCGTTTCAGCCTCGTCGAACGACATTTCGCCCGTCTCCGGTGGAAGCTCGAGGGACTCACTCGACTCTTCTTCCTCTGAAGGGGAATGGAAGGCATCGAGGATCGTCTCCAGCTCGGCCTCGGAGAGAGCGTCTTGCTGAATCCAGAAGCTGGGCTCGAGTGACTCGTCGCGTTCGAGGCGGCGTCCGATCTCGAGCAATATATCAACAACTTGTTCTCGATCGAGCCATCCCCGCCTGAGACCAGCCAGGGCGATGCGGCGTTGAAGAGTGGAACTCAACCGAGCCTCCTACAACACGGAGTCTCGAACCAAAACGTCCTCACGTCACCCTACCAGTCCGTTGACATTTTGACAAAAGGACTCGGGCGACCTCACAACGACGTGTCTCGGGACGGTATCTGGAGGTCGAGGGTTGGCGTCATGCGACGTCAACAAGCTCTCTATATCATGGACGACGTCTCCGGACGCATCTCGCGCGAGTTGCTCCGGAATCGTCGGCTACCGTGCCGACGCGCTTCTCTTCGCTCCCCGTCGCGACAGCGAAGGGAAGCCAAGCGATGCATGTCCGATACCAGACATCTCGGAACGCGGGCGACGGGTCGGTAACGGCACGAGGGGAAGGGGGCTTCCCGGAGAGCCCGTGGCGTCATCGAGTCGCCCGGGCGAATAGCGCGCCGGCCTCGATCTCCGTACGGAAATCACGGTCGGCCCAGTAGGTATCGATGGCTTCCCCGAGCGAGCTCAACACCATTTCGCGTTCATGCGAGGGCACGGGCCCGATCCAGTGGGGGAAAAACGTCTCACGGACGAGTGGCGAGTTTAGAAATGCTCGTCCCCGTTGAAATCCAACCGTCCAAGATAGCCGGTCCATCGAGAGTGCGTCCAATCCCAACTGATCGGCCACGTCGATCATCTGGGGGGGAGAGGCGAGAGTCTGCCGGACGTCGTCGATGCGCCCGAGCCGATCGTCGAGATCGTGGCGTCGGAGCGTCTCGTCGAGCAAGTCGTAGAAGGCCGAAAAACTCGAGGAAAGGGGGAGCACGGCCGCAATAGACCCTCCCTCGACCGTCACTCGAGCCAGTTCTTCGACAATACGATGCATCTGACGAGGGGTGACCATCCCCTCGAAGCAGAGCGCGGTGTCGAAGACGCCGTCGGCGTATGAGATCGAGTGAGCACTTTCGACGTCGAAAAAGATATCTTCCGACAGAGCCTGTTCGGCGCGCGATCGAGCGGCGTCGAGCATGGGTCGCTGGTCGTCGAGGGCCACGACGCGCCCTCCATCGATAACGTGCTTGCGTAGCTCGATCGGGAGGTATCCGCATCTCGCCTCGGCCACGAGGACGTTATGCTCGGAGGCGATCGGCAGCTCGTCGGCGAGCGCCTCGACAAGCGGGTTCGTCCAGAGGGGCTCGATCACCTTGCGGTGAGCCTTGACTTGCTCGTGTTCACTCGTCTCCTCCATCGGCTCCATCCGTCGATCGGCGATCTTGGAAGGGGGCGACCGATCTCTCAATCGGTCCAGGTATGTTCATACCCCTCCGTTTCGAGCTCGAGCGTACGACCTTGAGAGCGATACTCCACTCCCTCGTCCGATGGCAGAATAACACCGATCTTCGAGATCGGCCAGTCCTCGGCTTCGGCTCGCCGGTGGATCTCGTCCATGCGGTCGGGCGGAACGGTCATCAGCAATTCGAAATCTTCTCCCCCTCCGAGAAGCCAGGGAATGGACTCACGATCGCTCGCCGCAGCTACATGCTCCACTCTCGGGGCGCGTGGAATGGCATCGACCTCGACACGAGCGCCCACCTCACTCGCCTCGATCACGTGGCCGAGATCGGCGGCGAGCCCATCGCTGACATCGATCATCGCGCTCGGAATGCCACGATGGCCGAGCCAACTGCCCGTACGAACCCGAGGGCGAGGCCGGCAGTACGCTTCGACCAATCCGTCGTGTGTCTCGGGGTCGGGCGCGAGCGCTCCCTGCAGCAGTTCCAACCCCGCGGCGCTACGACCGGGACAGCCCGTGAGCACGAGACGATCGTCCACCTCGGCACCACTCCGCCATACGGGTTCGTCTCCGGCCGCTCGGCCGAGCAGCGCGATCGACAAAAAGCTCGGCCCCGATGTCGACGTGGTATCGCCTCCAACGAGCCCCAGTTCGGCCCCCTCTGGGACGACCGCTTCACTCACGCGGCGCATCCCTTGGACCATCGACTCGACATGGGGATCGTCGAGCCCGTCCCCGATCCCGATCGAGAGGACGTACGGACCGGGATGGCCCCCCATGGCAGCGATGTCGCTCAAGGAAGCGGCCAGGGCGCGCCAGCCGATGGCTTCGTCCGAACACCAGTCCCGACGGAAATGGACGTCTTCGACGAGTACGTCGGTCGTCAGCAGATCGAATCGCCCCTCGTCGAGGACCGCGGCATCGTCCCCGATGCCCAGTCGAGTTCCCTCGGGGGGGACGGTTTGTTCGTTCAGACGCGAAATGAGATCGAATTCGTCCAACGCGAGCGCTCCCGGCCTCCGAGATGCTTGGTGTGGCAGCCGTGCCGATGATGACGCGAGTTGACGGTTATAGAACGTCCCAACCCAAAAAGAGATCCGCAAACAGAGTCATGGCGAGTACCCAGAGGACCAGTACGACACCCGTCATGAATCGCTTGAATCGACTGATCTCGTCCTGGAGCTCTTCGGCCTCGGCCTCGGCTTCGGCTCGAGCGGCGACGATTCGGGCCTCCATGCCCGTCGCGAGTTCGCGCAGGGCCTCGATGGCCTCGTGGTCGTCGGGGTGATCGACGAGATAAAAGCGAAGCTTGCGAATCCCCAGTCCGAACAAACCGTGCGCCCGGACGTGTTCGACGAACGACTGGAACGTCGTGTCCTCCGACTCCGATGTAGCCTCGTCCCAGAGCCGATGCGCCTCTTCGAAATCGTCTTCTCGCCCCGGATCTGGTCGCTCCCAGGGCGCGTCTCCCTCGTCGTAGCGCTCGGCTTTCTCGAGGTTCAGCCCGCATTCGGCACAGTGTTCGGCTCCCGAACCGGGCAGGGGGCTGGCGCACTTGGGACAGCGATGATCGGCGTCGGGCTCCGGCACGAGTTCGTCGAGGGCCTCCTCCGGAATCGAGGCGACGTTCGTCGGTCCTCCCGGCTCCGAGGCGCCGAGGCCAGATCCATCTCGGGCGCGATTTCGGTCGGCTTCGAGCTCGTCGAGATTGATGTCTCGTTCGGAGGAGGGGTCCGTCAGCTCGTCGTTCGATCCGTCATGTTCGGAGACATCTCCCTCGAGGGGACTGGCCACTGAACACGATTCGCAGACGACTTCGACACCCTCCTCGCCCGGGCGCACTTCGGCCGCGGGGCCGATGTGTTCACAGTGGGGGCAACGAAACTCCACGGATACGATTCCTCAGTGTGTAGACACTCGAACTACGTGTCGCTCGACAGCCAATCCCGGACGCGGTCGCTCCAGTGGCTCGTCTCCCCTCGTGGCTCGTCGCTCCGGGACTCGTCCCCCTGGTCGGGCGGCGACGGGGCGGGAGCCTCGACGGCCATGCACAGGTATTGATGCCCCCGAGAGCCGCCCTCGATATCGGGAAATCCGCGACCTCGAAGTCGGAGCGTGTCTCCCTCGGCAACCCCCGGTGGGATCTCGACGACGACCTCTCCCTCGAGGGTCGACACTGTTTGGCGTCCCCCGAGAGCTGCCCGGGTAAACGATACCGAAACATCCGAGTAGACATCCCGACCACGACGTTCAAAATCGGGATGATCCTCGAGTTCGACTTCAACGACGAGATCCCCCGCCGGCCCGCCCTGCGTTCCCGGCTCGCCCTCGCCGCGTCGGCGTAACGTCTGTTCGTCGACAACGCCAGCCGGAACGTCGATCGCCTGGACGTGCTGGCGCTCCGTGCGCCCCTCCCCTCCACACTGCTCGCACGTCTCGGCCGACATCTCGCCGTCGCCGTCACACTCGGGGCAGACGCGGAAGGCATTCCAGAGACTCTCTTCGAGCGAGAGGCGTCCACGCCCCTCGCATCGTTCACACGTCCGGGCCTCGACCTCGGGGGGAATCCCGCGCCCCCGACACGCCGGACATGTATCGCGCGCCATGTACTCAACAGTATGCCTCCCCCCCTCGATGGCCTCTCGATACGTCAGCGTGAGCGTCGTGCGGATCGAACGTCCCGCCCGGACCTCGGATTCGCGACCGTCGACGCCCGTCACGAAAGCGCCGATCATGTCGATCACTCCGGCAAACATTTCGAGGCCTCGCTCCAGCGATGCGTCCCCCTGAACGAGGCTTCGATTCAGCGTACCGCGGTCGTACTGGCGGCGACGCTGAGGATCACTCAGTACGTCGTATGCGCGCGATATGCGCTTGAAGATTTCCTCGGCCTCGGGGTCGTCCGGATTGCGGTCGGGGTGGCAAGCCATCGCACGCTGCCGGTAGGCCTCCTTGATCTCCGCCTGCGATGCATCTCTCGGGACCCCGAGCAATTCGTAAAGATCGTCCGACATACGTTACACGGGGGGTGAACTTTTATCGGGTTCGTCACTCCCCTCGACGGGCTGGGTCTCGTCGTCGGCATCGCCTTCGTCAGTCTTTTCGTACATCACGTCGGCGAGCCGATGAGCCGAAGCCTCGAGGCTGTCGAGGATGGCCTCGAGCTCGTCGCGGTCGGCGTCGTCGAGGAGTCCCTTGATAGTCTCGACGTCGTCTCGAATCTCCTCGCGTTCGTCTTCGGGAAGCTCGTCGCCGTAGGCGTTCAAGCTGCGTTCGGTCGAAAAGAGCATGCCTTCTGCTTCGTTGCGGAGTTCGTTGAGTTCTTCATAGAGGCGATCCTCCTCGGCATGTTGTTCGGCCTCCTCGATCATGGTCTCGATCTGACCGTCGTCGAGGCCGCCGTCGGCCACGACGTTGACACTCTGTTTTTGGCCGCTCCCGAGGTCCTCGGCGGTGACGTTGACCATGCCGTTTTCATCGATGTTGAAGGTAACTTCGATCTCGGGGACGCCTCGAGGAGCCGGTGGGATGCCGGTCAACTCGAAGGTCGCCAGGCTCTCGTTGTCTTCGACTCGTGAGCGCTCTCCCTGAGCGACGTGAACTCGCACCATGTCCTGGTTGTCGCGCGCCGTCGTGAAGATCTCGGAGTGACTACAGGGAATGGTCGTATTGCGCGGAATCAACGGCTCGAAGGCCCCTCCCTTGGTCTCGACGCCGAGTGTCAGCGGCGTAACATCCAACAGGAGGACGTCTGTGACCTCTCCGCGGGCGATGCCCCCCTGGATGGCGGCTCCGACCGAGACGACCTCGTCGGGGTTGACCGATGCATCGGGCTCGGTCTCGAAGAACTCCGAGACGCGGCGCTGAATCAAGGGGGTGCGCGTCATGCCTCCGACCAGCAGCACATCGTCGACGTCGCGCTTGGTCAACTCGGCGTCCTCGAGAGCCTGTTCACAGGGATCGGTGGTGCGATCGACGAGCTCTTCGACCATCGACTCGTAGGTCTCGCGGTCGAGCTCCTCGTTGAGATGGAGGGGCCCCTCGTCGCCGGAGTGGATGAAGGGAAGACTGATCTCGGTCGTCTCCGCGGACGATAGCTCGCATTTGGCCCGCTCGGCCTCCTCTTTGAGTCGCTGTAGCGCAACGTCGTCCTCGCGGAGATCGATGCCGTGTTCGTCTTCAAAAGAGTCCGCCATCCAGTCGACGATGCAAGTGTCGAAGTCCTCGCCGCCGAGAAACGTATCGCCCGCCGTCGAGAGCACACTGAAGACCCCGCCGGCGAGCTCGAGGATCGAAATGTCGAACGTTCCGCCCCCCAGGTCGTAGACGGCCACTTTGCGGTCGTCGGTCTCGTCGCGCCCGAGTCCGTAAGCAAGCGCGGCCGCCGTCGGTTCGTTGACGATGCGAAGGACGTCGAGCCCCGCGATGCGCCCGGCGTTTTTAGTGGCCTGGCGCTGCACGTCGTTGAAATAGGCCGGGACTGTGATGACGGCGTTGTCGACCTCGTCATCGAGCGCTTCCTCGGCGATCTCGCGCATCTCGCGGAGGATGAACGACGAGATCTCTTCGGGAGCGTACGTATCGCCGCGGGATTGGACCCAGGCATCTCCATCGTTGGCCTCGACGATGTCGTACGAGACGTCTTCGCGAGTGCGCTGGACGTCTTCGTTTTCGAAGCGCTGGCCCATCAGGCGCTTGACAGCGATAACGGTATTTTCGGCATTGGTTTCGGCCTGACGTTTGGCGACCTCGCCGAGGAGGCGCTCGTCGTCTTCGTCGAACGCCACGACCGAGGGCGTCGTTCGACTGCCTTCGGCATTGGGAAGAACCCGTGGGTCGTCCCCTTCGAGTACCGAGACGCAACTATTCGTCGTGCCGAGATCAATGCCGATCGTCTTTCCCATCGTCACTCGCGTTGGATCGAGAGGCCCGAGTTATCCTCGATGCGACCCTCGAGAGACTCCCCTCCGGGTCGTATCGACTCGTCGTCATGGCAACACATGAACAATCGTTATCATAGACTTACTTCTCACTCTCTGCAACCGGGGCGCATACCTTCGAACACTTCCGCTCCCCCCTGTTTTCGCCCGGCAGACATCATGCGTCTTCGGGGTCTGCTTCCTCCGAGTGGGTCGTTTCGGACGAAGAGTCCGGCGACTCGTCTCCATCGTTCGATTCGTCCTGCGACGGGTTCTCGTCGGGGCCGCTCGACGAGGCCTCGTCGTCCTCGTCGTCGGCGATGTTCTCGGCGACGGAGACCATCGCGGGACGTAGGAGTCGATCGTGAATCTGGTAACCGCGCTGGAACTGCTCGACGACCGTCCCCGACGTGTGTTCGGTCGTCTCGACCTGCTGGATCGCCTCGTGTAGTTCGGGGTCGAACTCGTTGCCCTCGGCATCGAAGACCTCGATGCCATGCTTCTCGAAGGTATCGTGAATCTGGTTCAACACCATGTCCACGCCGTCGATGATGTTGGCTTCGTCACCCGACTGGGCGTGTTCCAGGGCCCGTTCGAGGTTGTCGATCGTCGAGAGGAGATCTTTAACCAGGTGCTTGGCACCGTATTTTTTGAGCTCTTCTTTTTCCTTTTCGGCGCGCTTGCGGTAGTTTTCGAGGTCGGCTGCCGCCCGGAGCATGCGCTCTTTGAAGTCATCGCGCTCGTCCTCGAGCCGATCGACGGTCGACTCGAGTGTGTCGATACGCTCGAGCAGAGCTTCGCGGTCGGGTTCGTCCCCGTCGCTCGTCTCCTCGAGATCGGTCTCCTCGTCGATCACCTCGACATCAGAGTCGTCCGCCGACACGAACAGGTCTTCATCCTCATCGACGACTTCGGCCTCGGCGTCGTGTGCGTCTCGCGGTTCGTCCGACTCGACGGACTCGTCGTGCTCGGGGGCCTCGACCTCGGCGGGGTCGTGGCCCTCCCGCATCTCCGCGTCGGAGTCGTCGTCATCCGCAACTTCGACCTCGATGTCGAGCCCCTCGTCGTTCGAGTCGTCTCGTGTTTCATCGTTCTGTTCGTTCATTTCGACCATCCCGATACAGTACTCGCGTCATCAATATCGACTGCTCACGTGCCTCTCGATGATCCCTCGTCGTCTCCGTCGGAGTCCACCTCTTCGCGAGCGCGCTCAGTGAGTTGCAAAAGATGGCGCGCGGCCGGATCCGTCCACATCACCCAGAAACCAGGAGCGACGATGACGATAAACTGCAGCACGTGGACGAGCGGTACGAAGATGGCGGCTTTGCCTCCGACGGCTGCGAAGGAGACAAAGAGTTCGAGTCCCTTCTTGAGGAAGAATTCGAAATTTCCCGTCAATCCGGGACCCGCAGGAATCATAATCCCCACGACCAGAATTGCAATCACCGTAGCGGCGTCCCAGATGCCAATCTCGAATCCGAATCCAAAGCGGGCCAGTACCCAGAGTGACAGGACATTGATCCCCCAGTAGACGAGTGTCACCCCGAGGAATCGTCCCAGATGGCCCGCCTGGGCGAGGGCCCCGAACCCATCGATGAAGTCGTCGAGCATGTCGACGATGCGCTCGGTCAGGGTCGGCGAAATGGGCGTCCCCACGTATTCGACCAGGGCGAGTCCCCACTGGCGACGCCACAGCGCCAGCGCACAGACCAGCAGAGCGGGGATGAAGATCGCGGCCGCGATCAGTCCCAGAACGACCTGGAAGGTCAGATCGAGACTCATCCCGCCGATCTGGAGGGTGTACGTCTCCTGATCGGCGCCCGAATACGTCAACAGCGTCGCAAAGAGAAGTCCCGTCACCAGCAGTCCGTCGAGGACGCGCTCGACGACGGCTGTCGCCAGCAACGACGAGACCGACAGATCCGTCCGTCTGGCCAACACGGCGGGACGCACCAGCTCGCCGAGACGGAGCGGCAGAAGCAGAATCGCGGTGAATCCGACGGCCGACGCTCGATGGACCTGTCGCGTCTCGACCTCCCCCAGCGGGCGCACCAGATAGTTCCAGCGGACGACTCGCGCATAGTGGCACACCGCATAAATGGCGACGAACACGATCGACCACCCGAGGACGTGTCCCAGGGAGGTCGTCTCCAGATAGGGGCCGATTTTGTCGAAGGGCAGGCCTCGCGCCGCGAGCCACAGAAAGAAGAGACCGATGGCGTTGGCCGCGATGAAGTAGACGCCGATGCGACGCTTCTTCATGGGAGCGTGCCTCCAGCCCGGGAGACGGCCACGACGAGGGCGAGAGGAAACCGGGCCATTACTCCCCCATTTCGTCGTCGATGCGATCGCGAAGATCGTCCAGATCGCGCTCGATCTCCATGTCCGCAAACCGTTCCTCGAGATCGGACGATCGGGTCTCGTCGCCATCGCGCCGAGACGGACTGCGGTCTCGGTCCGTGTGCTCGGAAGAGCTCGAGACGGCCCCGGTGCCGCCTCCTCGTCCGGCGGCGCGCTTGAGTTTCGTCTTCTGGCGGCGGATGTCCTGGAGTTCGGCCTCGACCTCCTCGGCCTCGTCGAGATATTCGCGGAGCACGTCTTCGGCTTCTTCGGCGAGGTCGTCCTCGTTCCAGTCGCGCGCCAGATCGAGACGCTTGCGCCATCGATCCTGTTCGCGTTCGAGTTCGTCGAGTCGCCGCTCCAGATCGCGCTCGATCAAAATGAGTTCGGCGAGTTGTTCTTTGGCCTCGGCCTTCGAGATACTCGGTCTCGACGGGCTCGAATCCCCGTCGCTGGCGGGCAGTTTGCGTCGCGTCTGCCGAGCCGATTCGGCCGTCCCTGGATCGCCGGTGCCGATCGTCTCG
>JAQCND010000518.1 GCA_028274765.1 Bradymonadaceae bacterium | reverse complement strand
AGAGACTTCAACTCGACGCTTACCTCCTCGTGCCACCATCAGCCGTGGGATCAACTCCGGGGCCGTCTGACGTCACAGACGTACAGGGGCGCTCCAGGAGACGCGACGCCGTGACGAGCGCCCACAGGTCGTGATCGTACTCCTTGTGGTTCGAATATTGTCGGAAACATGTGTCTGTGGGCTCCATGTCCAAGAGCTATCTTTCGAGACGAACGGCGCCTTCAGCGATCGACGAATCGCTCGACCCTGGATGGGGAGTAACGTGGCCGTGTGATCGATCGTCTTCGACTATCGCAGTCTCGAGCACATCCGGACCAGCGCCGACCAGAAGGGGAGGGATGCTCCCATGATGCTGGGAAGCTCCGAGCTTCGAGAAAGGATCTGTATGTCGAGGTCTTTTCGACCCTCTATGTCCTCTCTCAACAGGTAGACGTGCTGTACAGCACGCAGGGCTCCTCGACGGCGGTCGGTTTGCTGGCACGAGCCTGGTGGTGAGCGGGCCGTCGCTTCGACAGCTCTCCCCCCACTTTCATGGGCCGTAGACTATCCCTCATCGGTTGGGCAATATTCTACAGATACTCGCGTGTTCCCTCCCGTTCTCCTCTGCTGCAGCCGATGGTACGAGACTTGCAGCGACCATTAGGGTGGTGAGGTCGAAGTCGATCTCACCCGCGTTGTTCGATAACTCGTATCGAAAGGAGTTGTTGTCATGTATCGGTACTTTTTCGTTGCTTTGAGTCTCACGCTGGCGTTCTTTTCGTTGGGTGGGTGTGACAGTGGAAAGTCTGGCTCGTCTCAGGAGGGGTCACAAGCTCAAAAGGAGGAGCATTCCCACGGCGAGGAGGGTCATTCCCACGGTGAAGAGGGGCACTCCCACGGCGACCAAGAGAAATCGGCCACCGTCGACGTCCCCGAGAAGGGCAAAGAGTTCGAGCCCGCCATCACGACCGATCAGCTCCCCGACGGTGCTTGGCACTGCAACATGAAGGGAAGCGTCCACTACGCCGCCATGACGAAGGGCAACGGCGAATGCCCCGTCTGCGGCATGGATCTGGAGAAATGAGAGGACGCCTCGTTCGTCAGACCTCCCCGACGAGCGCGAATGTCGGGGCCTACCGATGAGTGTCCAGTTGATCGAGCACGACCCCGTCCGAGTCTCGAGGCCATATACAGATGCCGTTTGTACTCCTCGACATGCAGTCCGGGGGGATGCGACGAGCGATATGCGCCGGCGTCGCTCTGTGTCTCTGGGGAGTGTTCGTCTCCCGAGCTCACGGAGAGGAATCGCCGGAATCCCCGGAGACGCCCGTCGAATACGAGGCGTTTGCGTTGAAACAGAGCGACGATCTGAAGGCGATCTACGCACGTTGGCAGGCGAGGCGAGCCGAAGCCCGAGCGGAGCGCTCGAGCTGGCCCCAGCCCAAGATCAATTATCGCACCTTCATCGACGGATGGTGGCTCGAGGGCAATCGTGCCACCCATCGGGCCCACCTCGCTCAGACGTTTCCCTGGCCGGGCGTCCTCGACAAGGCAGCCCAACCGGCTCGACGACGGGCCGAAGCGATGCGACACCGCTTCCAGGCTCGGGCGCTGGAGATTGTCCTCGAGGTACGTCGCCACCTCATTGAGGTCGCTCGTCTCGAGTCGACCCGCTCGATCCTGCGCGAACAACTCGAACTCTACGAGGACGTCATCGCCAACGTACGGACGTCGGTCGAGGCCGATCAGGCCGACTACGGGGACTTGCTCCGGGTCAACACGACCCGCGAGACGATCGAGGACGAACTCGATCAGCTTCGCGCCGAGCGTCGACAGACGATCGCCGAGCTCCGCGACGTCCTCGAGCTCTCGCCCGACGTGGAGCTGACCTTCGACTTCGAGGGTGAGCGCGACCCGCTCGACGTCCCCGAAGCTCAGCCAGAACGCGAGCCACTCGTCGAGGCGGCCCGTCGCCATCATCCCGATCTGGCGGTCACTCGAGCCGAGGCGAGCGCCCACCGGGCCCGGGCCGAGTATGCTCGAGCCCGACGCCTCCCCTGGCCGACCGTCATGCTCGGCGTCCGTTCGATGCCCGACCGCATGCGTCTGAGTGGATACGATCGGCGGACGGCTCTGTTCGCCTCCGTCACGCTGCCCGTTCCGATCTTTGGCCAACAGTACAAACGTAAAGAACAGCAGTTCGAGCATCGCCGCGAGGCGGTGCGCACCGAGCGCCGAGACACGAAAAACGCATTGTCGAGCCAGATCGAGCGCGCTTTGAGTCGCATCGACGAGAAGCGAAGGCGGCTGAGGCGCTATCGCGAGGAGCTTCTCCCGCTGGCCGACGACGCCACCGAGCAGATGCTGCAGAACATCGAGACGGGCGAACGTACCGTGACCGACTATCTCCTGTCATTCGAACAACAGCTCGAGCTCGAGACCAATCTCGTCGATTTCCGTGCGGCGATCGCTCGCGAACGGGCTCGCCTCGAGGAGCTCACCGGAGGAGAGTTCGAGGCCTATCCCAACCGCGAGACGCCGACGATCGAGATTCGAGACGTCGCTGAAGAGGAGCGCGAACCATGAGCAAAGAGACTCCAAACAGCCAGGAGGGGGACCTTCCCGAATCCTCGAAGGGGGCCGAAGAGGGGACGAGCGAATCGGGGGAACACTCGCGCACCGTGCTCGTCTCCGTGGCCGTTTTGACCATCAGTCTGGTGGCGTTCGGATTCGGCCGCTGGACAGGAGGCGCGGGGGT
>JAQCND010000514.1 GCA_028274765.1 Bradymonadaceae bacterium | reverse complement strand
ACGGCGAAGACGTGCTCGAAGGCGGCCGGATAGCTCGGCGCATTCTTGCCGGAGTTGCCCGCCGCCGCGACGACGAGTACGCCTTGCTCGTGAGCGTAGTCGACGGCTCGCTTCAGCACGAGACTCGGAAGTGGCCCACCGAGACTCAGGTTGATGATGTCGGCCCCGTTGTCGGCAGCATATCGGATCGAATCCGCGATGTCGGAGATGTCGCCAAAGCCGGAGGAGTTGAGCACGCGGAGCGGCATGATGGCGGACTCGTGGGCGAGCCCGGCAACGCCGTAGGCGTTGTTGGTCGTCTGGGCGATCGTCCCGGCGACGTGGGTGCCGTGGCCATGACCATCCCAGGCGAAGTTGTCGTCGTCGACGAAATCGTACCCGTCGACGCGCTCGGTGCCCTCGAGGTCTCTGGGCTGCTCGATGCCCCGGTCTTTGTCCTCATCGAAGGCAACGCCGGTGTCGGAGACGGCGACAACGACATCATCGCCCGCCGACGACTCCCAAGCTTCTTCGGCCTGAACCTGGTCGAAATTCCACTGAAACTGATAGAGCGGGTCGTCCGGCACGTTGCCGAGCATCGAATATTCGATATTCTCTTCGGATGCATCGATCCAGCCCTCGGGCGCCTGCTGCTGGAGACATGTCTTGGCGTACGGAACGGCGCCCTCGTCGACAGTGGCGACGAAGACGTTGGGGTCGGCGCTGTAGTCGCTGTTGAGGTGAAGGGAGAGCCCGTATGAGTCCCCGAACTCCCGAATCTGCTCGTGGCTGAGACTATCGTCGAAGTCGACGACAATCTCGTCCGTGTCGGGATTGGTATCGAGCACGGCGGGCCCGGAGCCCGGAAGACCGTTGGCGTCGCGGGCCCGAGCGATCTCGCCGCTCGAGGCCGGCTCCACGTTCGTCCCGCTCGGCTCGGCCCCATCCATGCAGCTCTCCCATTTCGAGGAGGCCTCCCGTTCGGTACTCGTCTGGGCGGTCGCCCAGCCGGGAAGGGCACACAGAAGAGCGAGGCCGACGAGAGCGCCCGCTATTCGCGAGGTGAATCGTATCGAATCGCTTCGCATGGTGAACCTTCCGTTTCAATCGAAGTTGACAATCACCGAGAGTCGCCCGGGTCGAGACGAGCCGGAAACTATGCTCTCAAGTATACTCTCTTTCAGTCGATTAGCAAATCTCGCCGACATTTCATTCCAGCGGCCACAATCGGAGGGGGTCAGTCGACTTCGGAGAGATCGTTGGCCGACAGTGACGTCTCGAGATCATCGAGCCGTCCGTGAGTCAGATTGACGACGTATTTGGCAAATTCCGGTTGTTGGCCCGCCACGACGTCGAACGACTCGCGCGGCAAAAAGAGGACCTGACTCGGCGGTTCGATATCGACGTGGACCGACTCGGGTTTGTCGGCGACCAACCCGAGTCCCCCGAAGACGTCTCCGGGCGTAAATGCCAGCACGGTGATGGTCCAGTCGTCTTCGCTCCGCACGAGTTCGGCGCGGCCGTCGAGCAACACGAACAGCCCCGGGCTCTCCTCGTCGCGCGGCACGAGTGACACCTCGTCGTCGAGCTCGACCCCGGAAAAGCGCTTCAACAGCGAAAGCTTGCCCTCGTCGTCGAAGGGCTCGAAGAGAGCATGCTGCTCGAGGAACGATTCGATCATCGCATCTCGACGGAACGCCTCGAGCGTCGCCTCGAAGCTCTCGAAGCGCTCCGATAGCGTCTCGACGCGTTCGCCGGGCAGCGCCAGGAGTCGACTGCCGTCTCGTGCGACCAGCGTCTGGCGGTTGGGGATGGGCATCGTCCCGAACCCATTGGTCCCCAGTACGGCGCCAGGAGGCAATCGATACGTGGGATCGTCTCGGCCGATCGTCACGTCCGGCGACACCGTCCAGAGGAGTCGATCCGAGACGTCTCCCGCTTCGATCACGGGGGTGACGTCGGAGTACTCGAGGAGTTCGAGCGCATCGAGCGTCTCCCGAAAGACCTCCGAGGGAAGCTGACTCAACAGAGGAATGGCCGGCAACTCCCGGGGTTCCGAGGCGACGTATCCCGCTCGAAGTGCTCGTTCGGTCGCCATCTCGAGAAGCATCTCGACGTCGAGCTGGGGCTCCTGAGCATCGAGATCGAGTGTTCCCTCCGGTCCTTCGAGCGATTCGGCACGAGCCTCCTCCGCCAAAAAGGGACTGCGACGACTGTAGAGGGCTGTGATGCGCTCGAGCAGCGAGTCGTTCGAGGCCTCGAGCCGACCGATCTTGTGAGCGACGGCGAGGCTCTGAGTCGGGCGACCGTCGTTGGCGTAATGGAGACCCGTGCGCTCGTAGAGTTCGACGGCGGAGTCGAGGTCACCACGATCGGCGAGAACGGCAGCGACGCGCTCTCGCAGCGGAGCTGGATCGCGCAGATGGGAAAAATTCGACAGAATCAGCCGGAGGGCATCCGTCGTGCGATCGTGCTGAATGGCAGCGTCGATGCGCACGAGGAGTTCGGCGACGTCGAGAAAGTCCATGGCGCTACTCGCCGTATTCGAAAGAGGGTCGCATTCGTTCGGGCGATCTTGACGTCTTCATGCATAGCACCATAGAGTTTATGGCTCAATGTGGTTGCCAACTGCTCGGAGTCGCCGGTCATTCGAGACAGTCGACATGGGTGGGACTGGCTTGTCCGCTCGGGGCGCACTCGCCCCCGAGAGTCGACGGCGGCGGCAATCGAGTCGTACAGGGCGCATCGAGACATCGCATCCCCTCTACACACTCGGGAGGTTGTACTCTATGGAGGACGTCGAAGAATTAGACGAAGAGGTCGAGATGGCAGATGAACTCAACGCCGAAGCCCTCGATCGCATCGAGGAGTTTCTGATCAAAACGGAGTTTCCCTTCGAACGGGTCGACGAGGGATTCTGGCTGATCCACGACGAGTTCGATCAGATCGACAACATCGTCATTCTCCACAGCCCCCCCGTTGTCACCTTTCGGGTCAAGCTGCTCGATGTTCCGGATCTCGACGACGAGATCAGGCTTCGCCTCTACTCGAAGCTGCTGGAGCTCAACGCCGAGAGCATGGTGGCCGGGGCCTACGGGCTGGAGGACGAATCGGTCGTGATCGTCGACACGCTCCAGGCCAAAAACATCGACTTCAACGAATTTCAGGCGTCGATCGATTCGATCGCCCTCGCCATCCGGGAACATTACCAACCCCTGAAACGATTGATCGAGGGAGAAGAGGAGGTGCAAGTCGTCACCTCGCCCAGTCAGGATCTGTCGCTCGACGAGATGCTCGACGAACAGGAGAAACTCGGGACGAGCGAGGTGCTCGACGAGAAGATCGAAGACGACATCGACGAAGAGGTCGAGACCGAGATCGACGAAAAAGTCGAGGCCGAACTCGACCGAGAACTCGAAGCCGAACTCGAGGACCAAGACATCTCACGCGAACTCGAATCGAACTGACACCACCTCGATGTGTCGGCGAGGTGTTTGCATTTCACGCTCGAACTCGTTGGCATTGTCGGTGTGACTCGTTCGGAGGACGGCTCGGCACCGTCCGCCGGTTTCGGAGCGCATCCAGTCGCTCGAATCAACTCATCTGGCGTGGAGGAGTTTCATGGGTATTTTGTCGCGAGTTGGAACACTGCTCAAGGCGAACATCAACGATCTCATCAGCAAGGCCGAGGATCCCGAAAAGATCCTCAATCAGCTGATCGTCGACATGCGCGAGCAACTCATCGATGCCAAAAAAGAAGTGGCTCGCGCCATCGCCGACGAGAAGCGGCTCAAGAAAAAGTACGAGAAGGAGCAAAAACAGGCCCAGGAATGGGAAAAGAAGGCCATGATGGCGGTCCGAGCGGGCCGCGATGATCTCGGCAAAGAGGCGCTCCAGCGCAAAAAGGAGCACGACGAGCTGGCTCAGGAGTACAAAAAGCAGTGGCAAGCTCAAAAAGAGGCCGCCGACAAGCTGCGGAACTCGCTCCGCCAGCTCAACGACAAGATCGAAGAGGCCAAGCGCAAGAAGGGTGTACTCGTCGCTCGCCAGAAGCGAGCCGAAGCCCAGAAGCGCATCCAGGACACGATGTCCGGGCTCGACGACACGGCCGCCTTCGACGCCTTCGATCGCATGGAGGAGAAGGTCGAACAACAGGAAGCCGAAGCCGAAGCCTCGGCCGAACTGTCGGGCGAGTTGACTGGCGATACGCTCTCCTCGAAGTTCGACGAACTCGAAGAGGATCACGGCTCCGACGAGGCCCTCTCCGCCCTGAAGACCAAGATGGGCGTCGAGGACGAGGCCGACGAGGAGTCCGAAGAAGAGGAATTCTCCTTCGAGGATCTCGAGGAGAAGGCCGAAAAGAAGGCTGAAGAAGAGATCGAAGAGGAGGAAAAGGTCAACGCCGGCGATCGCGGTACCTGGGACAGCGACGACCTCTGAGTCGAATCCTCTCTCGAACCGACGCTCGAGGTCTCGTCGGCCTCGGGCGTCTGGAGCCTTCCCTGACAGTCGAGGCGACGCATGACTGACGAAGATGCCGTCGGCGGGATGCTCTGTGCTGGACTCGGCACCCGTCTTCGCCCCCTGACGGAGTCGCTTCCCAAACCCATCGTGCCCTTTCTCAACACCCCGATGCTCGCTTACGGGCTGGAGCATCTGGCCTCGTCGGGCATCCAGCGGGTGGGTTTCAACCTCCATCATCTGGCCGAGACGATCCCCCCCGTGGCCGATCGTCTCGGGGCCAAAATGGGCATCGACCCCTCCTACGCCCGGGAATGGGAGCGCCTCGGGACGGCGGGAGGCATCCGAGGCATCTGGCGAGCCCTCGACGAACCCGATTGCACGCTCGTCGTGGCCAACGCCGACATGGTCATGAACGTCGACCTGCGGTCGCACCTCGAGGCCCACCAGCAGTCGGGCGCCGAGGCGACGATGCTGGTCCGCCCCACTGATCCGTCGGGACCGGGCGGCATCTGGCTCGACGAACAGGAATCGCTCCGCGGCATGCGCAAGTTCCGCGAACCTCCCCTGGAGGAGGGGCAGTGCGAGGGACTCGAAGAATACGCCTTCGCGGGGATCCACTTCCTGGAGCCGAGCCTTCTGGACGACATTCCTCTCGAGGAGGGGGGCATCATCGAGGACGTCTACGGTCCACGACTCCAGCAGGGTGAGCCCATGCGGGCGAGTCTCCAGGAGGGGTTTTGGGCCCCCCTCGACCGCCCGGAATTGATCATGGAGGCGACCCGTCGGGTGCTCGACGAGCCGGGCCGATTCGAGCAGGCTCCTCTGCCCGAGCCGGTCGAAGAGGGGCTGTTTCTGTTCGATTCGGCGATCGAGACCGACGATCTCACGCTCGAACCGCCTGTCTTTTGCGGGCCCGACGTCGAGCTGGGTAAGGACGTTCATCTGGGGCCCCATGCCGTGCTGGACGGGGTGACCCTGGCGCCGGGCAGTCGTGTCCGCGAGGCCGTCCTCTACGGCGCCAACCGTCTCGAAGGCGATCGGCACCGCGAGATCGTCGTCGCCGATCAATCGGGCCCGCTCGATGGTTCGCGCGACGAAGAAGACGAAGACGCCCCGAACCCCGAAGACGAAGACGACACCGACTGACTGAGCGTGCATCCCCGGACGATGGGCTCGAAGCCTGTGCCGCCGCCCTCCTCCAGGCGTCCTTTCCGCCCTCCCCTCCTCTCACCGACGACCTCCATGCCCGACGATGTCTGATTCGCGCATCTCTTCGCATGCAGGTGCGGATGGGTCCCCGGATCTGGGGACCGAGTCGACCTCCAGCGACTCTCCCCGGGAGCCGTCCGAGGAGCTATCCCCCGCCATTAAGTGGCTCGGGCTCGTGCTCACGACGGGTATCGTCCTGTGCGTGGCGATCGGAAGCATTGGCGTCTCGGTCGGGTGGTGGCTGCACTATCGCGAGACGCTCGAATCAACCTCTCCGGGCCCCGAGCAACTGGCGACGCCGGGGCCGCGCACCTCGTCGGATGCCTCGTCGAACTCGGCAACGGGCGCTGAACACGATTCATCATCCCCCACGTCCGACTCGTCTGATGATGCATCATCGACATCGGAGGGTCATCCGTGAGTGACGCGGAGACGTCGACTTCCCCCCCAGAGAACACCCCCGAGGCCCCGGACGAGGCCGATCGAGGGGGGCTTTCGCCGCTGGCGTACGAGGACATCCCCGGCGACGAGTACCCTCCGTACGTCTCGGCCGACGAGTCTCCGGCCGAGATGACCGTCCAGGCAATCGTCGTCGGCATGCTGATCGGCACCATCTTCGGAGCGGCCAATGCCTATCTGGGTCTCCGGGTCGGGTTGACCGTCTCGGCCAGCATTCCGGCGGCCGTCCTCGGGGTGGCCATCTTTCGTGCCTTCGGCGGGGCGACGGTGCTCGAGACCAATCTGGTCCAGACAGTGGGATCGGCCGGGGAGAGCCTCGCCGCCGGGGTCATTTTTACGCTGGCGGGACTTTACATATGGGATATCCCCGGTGCTGCCGTGGGTCCGCTGCCCCCCCTCTATACGACGGTACTCGCGATCGCCGTACTGGGCGGGTGTCTCGGCATCTTGTTTATGATTCCGCTGCGCACCTTCCTGATCGTCGGTGAGCACGGCAAACTCCCCTACCCCGAAGGATCGGCCTGCGCCGAGGTGCTCGTGGCCGGCCAGCAGGCGGTCTCCAAGGTGCGCTCGCTCTTTGCCGGACTCGGCGTGGGGGCGCTCTATCAGTTTGCGATGCACTCGAAGCTCTTCAATCTCTGGCGAGACGACCCTGACTTCCGGATTCCCGGCTACAAGGGCGCCCAGGTCGGGGCCACTGTTACGCCCGAACTTCTCGGCGTCGGATACATCATCGGTCCCCGTATCTCGGCGATCATGCTGTCGGGCGGGGCGCTCGGCTGGCTGGTCTTCATCCCGCTTATCAAGCTGGTGGGGACGGCGCTTGGCGCACCGCTGTATCCGGCGACCGACATGCTCATCCGCGACATGGAGCCCGTCCAGATCTGGAGCAATTACGTTCGATACATCGGGGCCGGCGCCGTGGCGGTCGGCGGATTCTTGACGCTCCTCAAGAGCCTGCCGGTGATCTGGAGCAGCTTTCGTCAGGGCCTCGAGACACTGACCGGCGAGGACGACGAACGCGAGGACATGCTCCGGACGGACCGCGATCTGTCACCGACGGCCTTCATCTGGATCCTCGTGCTCATCGTCGTCACGATCGCGATCCTCCCCGACAGCATCATGCCCGCCGGGCCGGTTGGGGCGACGTTGATGGCTCTGTTTGCCTTCTTTTTTGTGACCGTCTCGAGTCGGATCGTCGGGCTGATCGGCTCCAGCTCCAATCCCGTCAGCGGTATGACGATCGCCACCCTGCTGGTGACGGCCGTCATCTTCGTCACGCTCGGATACGCCGATGGAGGCGCGACCACCGAGACTCGATTTGCCGTCCTCGCCGTCGGATCCGTCGTCTGCATCGCGGCCGCTGTGGCCGGTGATACCTCCCAGGATCTCAAGACTGGATTTCTGGTCGGCGCGACCCCGCGCTATCAGCAGATCGGCGAATTCGTCGGCGTCGTCTCGAGCGCTTTGGTGATGGGACTGGTCCTCCATCTTCTCGATCAGGCCTACGGGATCGGTTCGGCCCAGTTGACGGCACCGCAGGCGACGATCATGACACTCGTCGTCGATGGCGTCCTCGAGGGCAATCTACCCTGGCATCTGGTCTTCATCGGCGGATCGATCGCAGCCATCGTCGAAATGCTCGGACTCCCGAGTCTCGCACTCGCCGTCGGCCTCTATCTGCCGATCAGCCTCTCGACTCCGATCATGGCGGGTGGACTCGTCCGTGGCGCGCTGGAGCAGTGGTACGACGACAGCGAGGTCGAGCAACGACGACATCGCCGCGAGCGAGGCGTGCTGTACGCCTCGGGACTGATCGCCGGCGCCGCTCTGGTGGGCGTGCTCGGAGCTGCCATGATCGCGCTCGGTCAGATCGGCAAATCCCCCGACATCTCCGGCTGGATCGCGGCCGTCGGCTCGACGATGACGGGCCTTTTGGCCTGGATGCAGAGTATCGGACTCGCCTTCCAGCGTATGCTCACCCCGGTGCTCGCCGATCTCGTTGCACTTTTGATGTTCAGTCTACTCGCTGGCACGCTCGTGTACGCCGTCTTCGGCGTTGCGCTGCCAACCTCGACGTCCGACTCGAACGAATGACTCGTACTCGAACCGACTCCCATCGCCCGGACGAGACAGGACGCCCGACCTCCGTCACGATCTCGTTCGGAGGGTTGCTCTGTTTGGGCCTCGCACTCACGACGGGATGTCTCACCGGCGAACTTCCACCCGACTCCCCCGACGGGAGTGACGAGGTGATCCGGGTGCTCCCCGGTGATGCCTTCGAGTCCCCCGATGACGATCCTCCTCCCGCCTCCGATGCCAACCGTCCCAGGTCGCCTCGAGATGCCGGGAAGACCGACACCGTCATGACGCGCGATGCGGGGGATGCGGACGTGCCTCGCGATGGCGAGGGCACACGAGACGGGGCGACGCGGGGCGACAGCGGGGCGGGGGATGCGTGTCGTCGCCGAGACAAGCCCGATCCCAACGGAATCGATGCCGACTGCGACGGGATCGACGGGGATCGCGATCGGAGCATCTTCGTGGCGACCGACGGTTCGGACAACAATCCCGGGACGGCCTCCTCTCCGAAAGCCACGATCACGGCCGGGATCGAAGCGGCTGCCAACTCGACGTCGAAATCGTGGGTCCTCGTCGAGGGCGCCACGTTCGTCGAGACGGTGCAACTGGCCGAAGGAGTCCACATCGCAGGAGGTTACCGCTCGAATTGGACACGTGGCGATGCGACTCACACCATCGTCAAGGGGGGCGACCCCACCCTTCAGGGCCGAGACATCGACGATCGCACCCGTCTCTCGCGCTTGACCGT
>JAQCND010000509.1 GCA_028274765.1 Bradymonadaceae bacterium | reverse complement strand
ACCCATGGTTCGGAGGCATCCGGACTAACGCTGGCGTAATACTGATTACTCTCACTGTTTACCGCCGATCGCCGTCAACGGGGATGGCGATCGGCGGTCAGAGACGAGAGTAATCATCATGAGCCATACTGTTTTAATCTCGTGAGTATGTTCGACACCTAGAGATGGCGAAATCGCTCGCGAAGAGCCGACAGTATCAGGTGAACACGACCATCGGAGACAGGAGGCCCGGTCAGGCCGTCAGATCGATCGCGCGGTCGATCCACTCGGCGACGCGGTCCTCGGCGACGCCGGTGTCGTCACCCAGGGCGGTCGCGTCGGCCTCCGCGAGTTCCTCCGTCGTCCCGATGCCGGCCTCTCGCAGGCGCTCGGCGTAGGCCGGGCCGACTCCCTGGATCGCCTCCAGGTCAGTTCCGTGGGTGTCACGCTCGGCGAACCAGTCACGGACGTCTGGCCAGAGGGTTTCGTGAGCGCGCGAGGAGACGGACATGCCGATGTGACCCGCCGACACCTCCATCACCTCGGTGTCGTCGCTCGCCACGACGTCGTTGAAAGGCTTGCTCGCAGCCGGCGGGACGAGGTGGTCGTACTCGGCGACGAGCTGGAGAATCGGCGTCTCGATGCCCCGAACATCGACGTGTTTCTCGCCGAGGTGCAGGTCATTCTTATAGAGAGCGTTCTCCTGATAAATCTTCTCGATGAACTGCTCGTAGGTGGCGCCGGACATGTCGATGCTGTCCGCGAGCCACGTCTCCATGCGCGCGAAGTTCTCGACGAAGTCGTCGTCCTCGACGTTGTCATACAGCCGGACGTACTTCGAGACGGTGTTTTGAACCGGATCCATGAGATCGAACCCAACCTCGAAGAACTCCGCGGGCACCGTGCCGAACGTCTCGGCGATGGTCCCGGGATCGAAGTGCTCCTCGCCGCCCCAGAGTTCGAGCACGCCCCCGTTGCCGGCAAAACAAAGGCCGGCGGCCATCATCCCGAGGTTCTTCACCTTCTCCTCGTGGAGGGCGGTGTACATCGTGCTCATCGTCCCGCCCATGCAGTATCCGAGCAGGTTGATCGAATCGACGCCCGCGTCCTCGCGGGTGGCGTCGACGCAGTTGTCGATGTACCGGTCGACGTAATCGGAAAGCGTGAGCGAGGCATCCAACTGGGAGGGCTCGCCCCAGTCGATGAGGTACACGTCGAACCCGCCCTCGAGCAGGCGGCGTACGACCGACCGATCCGGCTGGAGATCTAGGATGTACGGCCGGTTGATCAGGGCATACACGATCAGGATCGGCGTCTCGTGGTCGTTCTCGGGAGTGATGCCCGCCGCTTTGGCGTCGTACCGCAGCAGGTCGAGCTTGTTCTCAGAGTAGATCACCTCGGCGGGCGTCTCACCGACATCGACCTCGCCTACCCGCTCGGCCTGGTCGGGCGCGGCTTCGGCCTTCTCGAACGCTTCCGCGGCGGCCTCCCAGGCGTCGGTGCTCGCGTCGAACGCGGCGGTGTAGGGGTCCATGATCACTCCTCGAGATGTTCGAGGACGCGATCGAGTTTCTGTTCAACGGCGTGCTGGCGACGCTCGAGTTCGATGAGGCGCTCACCGACCTCGTGGACGTCGCCCTTCGTGGCCATCCCCAGATCGTGCAGCGTCTCCTGGGAGAGTTCGTCGAGTTGCTGGCGCATGTCCAGGCCCTCTTCGATCGTCTGGCCGGTGACGTTGGCGAAGGCCGCGGTTCCCATGATCTCCGAGAAGGAGTCATTGGCCGCCGAGAGCCAGGTGTCCCGGATCTCTTCGGGGGTGACGTCCTCACCCTCGAAGGAGTCACTCGTGCGTTCGACGGTCTCTTCGGCGGCCTCCATCCACGTCTCGTAGGCGCGCTTGTACCCATCGATGGCCCCCTCGACACGTTCCTCGTCGGCACCCTCGCCCAGCGCGTCCAGCCACGCCTCGACGAACTCCGCCTGGGCGTCGGCGTTCTGCTGGACCGCCTCGGTGAACTGCTCGTTCATTCCCTCGATCGCTTCCTGCCAGTATCGCTGTACGGCCTCCGGATCAGTGTTTGACATGCTCATGAATTGAACTCCGGTCGTGTTAGTAGTACGGTGTTCCGTGCGGTGAAACTGCGCGGTTCGGCGCGGTCGAGAGGGTTCTACTGTCGGTCACACGTTCGTGGAGGCATTCGCCACCCTGTGGCGTCGAATCTCTCCATCGAGGCGTGATCGGCAGTGTTACTCCGCCTCGACGTCGATGTCGACGGCGTCAGTGGCGACCTCAGTGGCCTCGGTCATCTGGTCGGTGGCTTCGGTGACGCTCTCTTCGACCTGCTCGTGGGTGTCGAGAAAGACGTCGAAGCCCTCATCGACGCTCTCGACGTAGGCGTCGGCGGCCTCGTCGTAGGCCTCGAGGCTCTCCTCGACGGCCTCATCAATCATCTCCCAGGTTTCGTCTTGTACCTCTTCGACGCTCTCGAAGCCCTCGTCGGCGGCTTCGCGGACCGACTCGAAGTCGACCTCGGCGCTCTCGGGGAGGGCCTCCTCGACGGCGTCGAGGTAGGCGTGCAGGCCCGAGTGGGCCATCTCCGTGCCCTGGAACTGGAGGTCCTCCAGGGTGTCGAGACCGTCCGTCATGGCCTCGATGCCCGTCTGCTGGGCGTCGATGCTCGTGTGGACGGCTTCGTGGCTCCGTTCGACGGCGGTGCGTTGCAACTCGAAGGCTGTCGTGACGGGGTTGGTGTACTCAGTCATTGGAATCACTGATCGGGATGACGACCGTCTGGACGATGTCGCCCTCGTCTATGTCGAGGGCTTCGCGCTCCGCGTCGGGGATGCTGACGCGACCCCCACTCTGAACGCGCGTTTTGAACGTCGCCATGCTACGACTCATCGCGCCGAGCTGGGCGCCCGGCATTCCTCCGGTGGATCCGGCCAGAAGCTGGCGGGCTAGCTCCGTCTGTTGCTCCATCGCCTGCTCGCCGGCCTGCTGGAGCCCCTTGCCAAACAGCGCGGGCGGCCACACGGGATCAGCTGAGTCGTCTGTCATCACTCGGTCGTACGTTACCGCTCTACTTAACTCTTTGGTACTCTGTGGTATCAGATGGTATCAGATGGTGCAGAGCGTGTGTCGGGGGCACGAACGCGGGGGCCGGCACGGGAACGATACCCGAGTCGATACTGGGACGATACGGTCCAGACTGGCACAGACTGGCCTCGGGGTCGAGTGGGGAACGTGGGGAGGTGACCGG
>JAQCND010000508.1 GCA_028274765.1 Bradymonadaceae bacterium | reverse complement strand
TGCTTGCGCTCCACAGAGACGCACTCGAACCAGACCGATTGGTGGAACGAGTTGAGGCTTTCTTCAACATGCGTGAGGGCAACCCGTCCCAGGTACTTCGTGAAGTTGGATTATCAAGTTAATAATTTTTTAACTCTCCAGAAGCCGGCTCACGCTCGCAGTGGGGCATTCCTTATGCGATCGCCCTGCCCCTCGGGGCGCCTCTCTCCCTCCTGCTGCTTGACATGCTGCCGGGGAGGATTTGTTTTTTGGCGTGGCGACTGTTACAGGTCATAACAACGACGGGCGAAAGCGCGTTGCCACATCCTCGAGGTTCCCCCAGTTGATGCGTCTCGCCGTGGTGCGAGCCCGGGAGTGGCCGAACGTTGGAGGCGTTCCCTCTCGATGAACGGTCGACCTTCCGGGTATTCGATCGAGTGAGCGTGTTCGACGGGAACATCCGGGATAGGAGGCTCGAGAGTCCGTGTCTCCGATACTCGAAACCCGTGGAGGCCCCCTGTTTGTGGGCACTTCCGGGCTGTGAATCATCACGCAGCACGAGCACAAAGAGCAGAACATGGCTGATAGAGTTCGAGGCAAGGTGAAGTGGTTCGACGAAGACAAGGGCTACGGCTTCATCGCCCGTGACGACGGCGGCGAGGACGTCTTCCTGCACTTCAGCGAACTGAATCAAGAAGGCTTCAAAACCATCGACGAGGACGCGGCGGTGGAGTTCGAAGTCGAAGAAGGTCCGAAAGGCCCGAAAGCATCCGACGTCTCCAAGATCTAGTCCCCAGCGCGCTCACCATCCGATTCTGATCGCTTGCTCCATCCCCTGACGAGATCCGAGCCGAATATTCGCGAGGGACGATTCGATTGCCGACCCGGTCGATGCGAGTCGATCGGGTTTTTTTGATCTCTCCGGATCGCTTCAACGCTCCTCGTTCGATCTTACTTTTCGAGGAGTAACCACGATATCGCTCCAACTGCAGTGGGAGAGACGTTCCCCGCCGCTCACTCTCGCGCTCCGGAGGTCTGGTATGTCCTCTCGACGGCAGTGGTGTGGTTCTATTGCGCTCGTCCTGGCTTGTGTCGGTCTCGTCGCCGCGTTCTTCCTCTCCCCGCCGCCGCTGGAGGCGCATGACGACGATTCCCTCTCGTCGTCCTCCCATTCGGACGTCTCGACCGGTTATCCACGGGTGTACCTCCGAGGAACTATCGGAGGAGGATTCCTTCTGAAGCACCACTCGAGTCTCCGCCAGATCGAGAGCGAGGTCACCTACGACTGGGACGTCGCCCTCGGGGCGATGGTCAATCGCTACCTCGCGCTCCATGCGACATGGTTCGGCTGGGGTGGGTTTGAACCCACCACCAACCGGCGAGAGGAGTCGGACCAGTCGATTCCGGACGCACTCGATCTGGCAGTTCTCCAGATGTCGCTGGGCCCCGGCCTGACCTGGCACGTCGGCGAGACGGGCCTGTACCTGTCGGCGGCGTTCGGACTGGCCGCCCTCGAACGCCATGCCCCTCCGGAGACCGACGATCTGGAGGTGGGCACGGGGGTCGAGGCCGTGATCGGCAAGATGTGGCGTCGTTCCCCCGTTGGATGGGGACTGTCAGCCGGATATGTCTCATTTCTGCGCGTGGAGAATGCCACCCTCGAACTGACGGGCGGCTCGATCGCCGTACGGCTATCGATCGATATCGGGGGATGAGCGCCGGGGATGAGATACTCGTGGTTCGACAGGCGTCGCAACCTCATGTAGGGCCATTTCAAAACCGCAGGACCAATCCCCCGGCGGGAACGAACGTGAAGCCGCTCAGATCCCGTGTTTGACCGAGGATTTCGGGCCGGAAGAAGACGTGCATGACGTTAACTTCGAGGGCCAAAAAGACGGATTTGTAGCCGATCATCGTGCCGGCGTTGAACCCGGCGTACCAGAGATGCTGGCTGCGAAAGAGATCCTCGAAGGCTCGTCGGAACCGGTCGGGCGCATCGCTCGACACCAGAGTATCGACCTTGGGGTCGGCCGAGATGCGCGACCAGACCACACGAGGGGCTCCCCAGATTCGCGCAACGTCCCCGAATTTCATCCCGAATGGCACCATCAGGTCGAGATCGGTCCGGCTCCAACTTCCGAGCTTGTCCAGCGCACTCGGGCCTGGGCTAAACTGGTGACCAACCCCCAGTTGCACCGATCCGGCGCCCATCCCTTCTCCCCACTCCAGCCATTGCAGTTTGAGATCTCCCTTGAGGGTGCTTCCGTTGTAGCGAAATCCTGCTTCGAGGCCGTGCATGGGTTTGTCCGACAATCCGACTCGTCCCATGCCTTCGAACGTCGGCGAGGGGAAAAACAGACCGGCGCCGAGGAGCGCGTCGCCGAGTTCTCGTATCTCCGCCTCGGAGGTCCCGGCGCCGAGCGACTCCTCGGGGAGAGTCTGAGCCGCGTCGATGAACTGTTGATTGACATTGATCTGACCTCCTCCGCTCACCTGGACATGCCCGGGCTCGAGGGTCTCGGCGGGCGCCATGTTGGTCATGGAGGTACTACAGCCAGTGCCGATCGCGAGGAAGGATGCGAATATGACAACTCCCAGCCATCGCATTCCTCTCAGTCTGTCCCATCGCGTCTCACTCGACGAGCTTTGACGGGGACCGACGATCCTCGACATCGGTGACATGCTCGTACTCCCTGACATGTGTGATAGGGTGTCGACTTCGAGACGATATCGTGTCCACGTGGGATGGGCCATGAGTAGCACAATCCGGAGAGCATATCGAATCAGAGCAGGATCACACCACACCCCACTCGTATCGCTGCTCCGTTGAGGGAAACCTCGACGTCTGGACAGTCGATCGTCCCGTGTTATAAGGGGTGAATTCGTGGATCACGTGCTGCTACTCCCCTGATCGCGACTGCCGGAGACGCAATGACCCAGGACGACGACTCTCAATTTCGCCGCGACGCTCTCGATTATCACGAGTCCCCGCGTCCCGGGAAATTCGAGATTGCGCCGACCAAGCCCCTCTCGAGTCAGCGCGAACTCGCCCTCGCCTACTCCCCCGGCGTCGCCGAACCCGCCAAAGAGATCGACGAGGATCCGCTCGAGGCCTATCGTTACACCAATCGCCGCAACCTCGTCTGCGTGCTGAGTGACGGCTCGGCCACACTTGGACTAGGGGACGTCGGACCGCTGGCCTCCAAACCCGTCATGGAGGGCAAAGCCGTCCTCTTCAAACACCTCGCCGCGGTCGATTCGGTCGACATCGAGCTGGATGTCGAGTCGACCGACGAGTTCGTGCAGTGTGCCCAGGCGCTGGAGCCGACATTTTCGGCCATCAATCTCGAGGACATCGGCTCACCGGCCTGCTTCGAGATCGAAGAGCGGCTCCGAGATACGATGGACATTCCCGTCTTCCACGACGACCAACACGGGACGGCCATCATCACGGGCGCCGCGCTGCTCAACGCCATCGACATCCAGGGCAAACACATCGAAGACGTCGAGATCGTGTTCGCCGGCGCGGGCGCAGCCGGAATCGCGACCGCCAACTTGTACTGTTCGCTCGGCGCCCGGCGCGAAAATATCACCATGTGCGACGTCCACGGGGTCATCTACGAGGGGCGCGAGGCGGGGATGAATCCCTACATGGCACAGTACGCTCGAGATACGGAGATGCGCACCCTCGAAGAGGCCGTCGAGGGCACCGACGTGCTGGTGGGCGTCTCGGTCGGCGGCATCGTCAGCCAGGAGATGGTTGCCTCGATGGCCGATCGTCCCATCATCTTTGCGCTCGCCAATCCCGAACCGGAGATCAGTTATCCGAAGGCCATGGAGGTGCGGGACGACCTCATCATGGCGACGGGGCGCAGCGACTACCCGAATCAAGTCAACAACGTCCTCGGTTTTCCCTTCATCTTTCGCGGGGCCATCGATGTCTCGGCAACCCACATCAACGAGGAGATGAAGATCGCGGCCGTCCACGCCCTCGCCAAACTGGCCCGCGAGGAGGTCCCCGAGGTCGTCTCTCAGGCCTACGGGGAGGATTACTTCGTCTTCGGCCCCGACTACATCATCCCCAAACCCTTCGATCCGAGAGCCCTGCTCCGAGTCGCCCCCGCCGTCGCGGAGGCCGCCTGCGAGAGTGGCGTCGCGCGTCGGCCAATGGACGACACTCAGTCGTATTGCGAGCATCTCGAACGGCTTCAGAGCGAATCCAAGGGATTCATCCGGCGTCTGATGAACAAGGCCAAGGGGGCCAACGTCCCCAAGCGTCTCGTCTTCCCCGAAGGCGAGAATGCCAAGATCATCCGCGCGGCCCAGGTGCTCGTCGAGGAGGGGCTGGCCGAACCGGTCCTGATGGGCGATCCCGACACCATCGGTAAGCGAGCCCGCAAGCTGGATCTCTCTCTCGAGGGGATCGAGCTTCTCGATCACTTCGAGGACCCGCAGTACGAGGAGATGGCCGAACAGTACCACGAACTCCGCCGGCGCAAGGGCGTCACCTACACCGACGCCAAATCGGCGATGAAACACCGCGAGAAATACGGGCTGATGATGCTGCGCACGGATCGCGTCGACGGGATGCTCGCGGGCGTCTCGAAAGCCTATCGCGAAGTGGCCCGTCCGGCCTTCGAGATCATCGGCGTCGAGGAACAGGTCGAGCACGCCTCGGGCGCCTACATCGTCATGTCCGACGACGGCATCAAATTCTTCGCCGACACCACCGTCAACATCAGCCCCGACGCCGACACCCTCGCCGAGACGGCCATCAACACGGCCGAGCTGGCCCTGGCGCTGGACTTCGACCCGCGCGTAGCCATGCTGAGCTACTCGAACTTCGGCACCAGTCAGCATCACGACGCCCAGCAGGTCGCCGAGGCGACGCGGCTGTTCAAAGAGCGCCATCCCGACATCGAGATCGATGGCGAGATGCAGATCGACGTGGCGCTCAACGAGCAGTTGCGGAAGGAGACGTTCGACTTTGCCGAGATCTCCGACGATGCCAACGTTCTCATCTTTCCAAACCTCGATGCCGGCAACATCGCCTATCAATTGATGGATCAGCTCGGCGGCGCCGAAGTCATCGGTCCCGTCTTGCTCGGCATGAAACAACCCATCAACGTCATTGCCCTCGGCGCGCCCGTCTCCTCGATTGTCAACCTCTCGGTGATTACCATCCTCAAATCCCAGATCGGCGGCTCGATCGAACTGGTCCCCGACGAAGCGGCCGAATGATGGCGGCGTCTCCACAGCTCACCGCCGAGATGGCCCTCGCCTCCTCCCCCCACTCGACCGACGTCGCTCGGACACGGCTCGGTCGAGACTGATACCACGAGCGCAGGTCACCACCTCGGTCCCGGTGTCTGAAGGACCGGCGACCCGTACGGGATGAGTTCCCCCCCTCTCGAGAGCCGACGCTCCAGAAGGCGGCCAAGCTTCACGCCCCATGACGCCCCCTTGGAGCGACAGCCCCCCTTGCTGGCCGATAGGACGTACTCCGAAGGGAGAGGAGCATCTCGTCGTGTCGTTAATACGTCTAACGCGACCGCCCTGGACCGCTCGCCGCAACCTTTGACGGAGCATCGAATCGTGTGCTAATTCTGCCCCGCGTCAAAGTGAGCGTTTACTAACTTTCGTACGATGTGTCTCGCCCATCAGGAGGCTACTGTATGTTCGATCGCGTCTTGATCGCCAATCGAGGAGAAATTGCCGTCCGCATCGCCCGGACGTGCCAAGAGCTGGGGATCCATACCATCGGCGTTTACAGCGAGGCCGACGAGGATGCGCCCCACACGCGAGCTGTCGACGAGGCTCACCACATCGGACCGGCATCGGCAACCGAAAGCTACCTCGACATCGACGCAGTCCTCGAGGTGGCCGAGCAGACCGATGCCGAGGCGATTCACCCGGGATATGGACTGCTCAGCGAAAATCCCGAGTTCGCCGAGGAAGTCGAAGCCCAGGGGTTCAACTTCGTCGGCCCGCGCTCCGAAGTCATGCGACTGATGAGCGACAAATCTCGGGCGCGCGACTTCGCCGAAGAGGCCGGCGTGCCGGTCGTCCCCGGCTCCGACGGCCCGGTCGAAGATGTCGAAGAAGCCAAGGCGTTCGCCGACGAGCACGGTTATCCGATGCTCGTCAAGGCCGCCGCCGGTGGAGGCGGGATCGGCATGCGCAAAGCCCACGACCCGGAGGAGTTGGAGAAGGCGTTTGCCGCCTGTCAGCGCCGGGCGCAGTCGGCGTTCGGGGACGACACGCTCTACCTGGAGCGCTACATCGAAAATCCACGCCACATCGAGATCCAGATTCTCGCCGACACCCACGGCAAGACGCTCCACCTGTTCGAGCGCGAGTGCAGCGTGCAGCGTCGCCACCAGAAAGTCATCGAGGAGACGCCCTCGACGATCATGGACAAGTTCGGGGGACTCCGCGAGGAGATGGGGCAGGCGGCCGTGGATCTGGCCGATGCGGCCGAATACACCAACGCCGGAACCGTCGAATTCGTCGTCGGGCCGGAGGGGAATTTCCACTTCATCGAGATGAACACCCGGCTTCAGGTCGAGCACACCGTCACCGAGATGATCACCGGGGTCGACCTGGTCGAACAGCAGCTCCGCGTCGCCGAAGGCGAACCCCTGGAGGCCCGCCAGGACGACATCAAGATGAACGGGCACTCCATCCAGTGCCGCATCTACGCCGAGGACCCGGATCGCAACTTCCTGCCCTCGCCCGGGACCATCACCGCATACGAAGAGCCGGGCGGCGAAGGCATCCGAGTCGACTCGGGTGTAGAGGGCGACTACGAGGTCCCGCGCGACTACGATCCACTCCTCGCCAAGCTGATGACTCACGGCGAGACGCGCGACGCCACCATCGAGCACATGGTCGGTGCGCTCGAGGACTACACCATCGAGGGCATCACCACCAATCACGACATGCATCTGGACGTCCTCCAGACCGACGACTTCCAAAACGGCGATCTGCACACGAGCTGGCTCGAAGAGCGTTACTGACGACGACCGCCCCGCTCGCGGCGTCACGGACCCGGGCGGGGCTTCTGTTTTGGAAGGTTGTCGAAGTCTGGTAGGTAGAAATGTGACAACGGAGCGAATTCAGCAGTTGTCCCGTGTCGATGACTGCCCCCGCTCTCATCGTCAATCGACAGACATCCACTCAATCGAGGAGTCGTTCATGGCCACGGACGTTGAAGCAAACATCACCGGAAAAATCTGGCACATCAAAGTCGACGAAGGTGACGAAGTCGAGGAGGGCGACGAGCTGATCATTTTCTCGTCGATGAAGATGGAGATCCCGCTCGAGGCCGAGGTATCGGGCACTGTCTCCGAGATCCTCGTCGAGGAGGGCGACCGCGACAACAACGTCGAAGGCGAGCCCGTCGACGAGGGCGACGTCGTGATGCGCATCGAAGAATGAGGGCTGCATCGACGGCCTCGCACGAGACTGCCCCCTTCCCTCAAGGGAAGATTCACGGTTCGTCGAGGCTCGTCTCTCCCTACTTCGACTATTGCGACGTCGAGTCTCTCAACGTCGAGATGGCGCGCTGAAACTGTTCGCCGCGATCGACATAGTCGTCGAACATGTCGAAACTCGAGCAAGCCGGACTCAGAATCACCGGCTCCTCTCGAGGGCGCGCCGTCTCGAACGCCCATCGCACCGCTTCCTCCAGCGTCGCGACACGGCGCCCCTTTCTCTCTCCTGTTTCTCCGTCGTCGAGCGCCGACATCATCCGATCCTGAATGTCTCCGATGACGGCGACTCCACTCGCGTGTCGGCCGAGATACTCGACCAGCGGCTCGAGCTCCAGTCCCTTGTCGACACCTCCGACGATCGCCACGAAGGGATGGGGAATGCTCTGGAGACCGGCGAGTGCGGAGTTGACGTTGGTCGCCTTGGAATCGTCGTAGAAAGTCACCCCTCGCACGGTGTCACACGATTCGACCCGGTGAGCGAGAGGCTCGGCGTCGGCCAGCCCTCGCTCGACATCTTCCGGCTCCAGTCCCGCCGCAATCGCCATACCCGCCGCACACATTGCGTTGAGCCGGTTGTGGTGCCCCGGTAGCGCGAAGTCCTTCCATGGCAGAAGTCGACCGTCGCCCGCCTCGAGGTCTCGAGCCCGCATCGATTCGTCGTCGCTCCAGATCGAGCCGTCGTATCGCGACAGTGATTCGCGTTCGAACCCGTATCCGATCGCGCGACTCGGGCATGCGTCGGCCCAGCTCCGTACGATGGCGTCCTCGTCGTTGAAGACGGTCGCATCCGAGGGCGTGGCGTGCTGAATCAGTCGACGCTTGGCCCGATGGTAGGACTCGAGCGACTCGAAGTAGTCGAGGTGATCGGACGCGACGTTGGTCAACCCGGCGACCTCCGGATGGAAACGAGGCGACGTCCAGAGCTGGTTGGCGCTGACCTCGACGACGAGCAGTCCATCAGCGCCGACCTCGTCGACGGCATCGCTCAGCGGGGTTCCGATGTTGCCCGCCACCCGACTCGGGCGGTCACTGGCCTCAGCGATCTCGCCGAGAAGCGACGTCGTGGTCGTCTTGCCGTCGGTCCCGGTCAACGCGAGGATGGACGCGTCGGCTGCCTCGAAGGCCAGTTCGAGTTCCGAGATGTAGGGGATGTCGCGGCGTTCGAGTTCGCGAATGGCGTCGCAGTGGGGGGAGAGACCCGGCGAAACGACGACGAGATCAGCATCGCCGGGCGTATTCTCGCTGAAACGGCACTCGATATCGTCGGGGAGACCCTCTGCGAGCCCGTCGAGTTCGTCGCGTTCGGCGAGGTCGCTGGCGAGCACGGATTTGCCCCGACGGCTCAGCAATCGACAGGCGCCGAGCCCACTTCGGCCGAGGCCGTAGACGGCGTATTGCTCGAAGTCCAACCAGTTCACGGACGCGAGATCGGTGTCAGAAGACACGACGAACGTAGAGGTCGGAGGAGACGATCAGTCGACGAGGGGTCCATCGACGCGGGGCTGCTGGGGATCGCGGGGCGTCGCTTCGGATGCTCGCGCCAGCTCAGCTTCGACGGCATCGGCGAGATCGAAACACGATTCATCGCCCAGGAAGAGGGCGGCATCCCCCGCCGAGAGGACTTCGGTGAGATGCTCGAGCAGGGCCTCGCGTTCGACGACGTGCTCGAGGTCGATGTCACGCGCCCGACACTGTTCTCGACACGATTCCCAGGTGGAGCGCGAGAGTTGTTCGGGCGGACGGTTTTCGTCGCATTCCACTGCGAGCAACCCGTCAACTCCCTCGAGCACCCCGTCGAAGGCGTCGGGCGATTCGAGAAGTTCGAGGAGATGATCGGGGGCGAGTACGACCTGGAGACAATCGTCGGTGAGCCGTTGCGAGGAGTTGATCACACGACGCACTTCTTCGACCTGCCGCCCCCGGTCGCGCACGACGGTCACTCCTCCTCCCCGGGAGATGGCATAGCGACGTTCGTGTCCCTGGTAGGTGGCGATCCCCTCTCGAACCACGTCCATCGAGATCCCCAGACGATGGGCCACTGCGGCCGCCCCGAGCGCGTTGACGATGTTGTAGTTCCCGGAGATCTCGAGCTCGAGATCGCCGAGGGGCTCGTGGCGTTGATGCATCTCGAAGCCGAGTCCCGATTCGTCGCGCGTTCGAGACACGGCCCGAAACTCCGAGGGGTGACGAGTGCTGTAGCCAGTCGGGCGGAGCGTCGCTTGCTCGGCGAGACGCCGGTTGCCCTGACAGTCGAGATTGATGAAAGCCTCCTTGAGTCGACCGTTTTCCCCCACGTAGTCGGCCATGTCCTCGATGACGGATTCGGGATCGTCGCCGAGGCGCGTCTCGTCCATGAAGCTGGAGACGAAGTAATCGGGGGCGAGCGCACGCGAATCGGCAATCGACGTGTCGAGCTCCACGACCATCCAGCGTCCTTCGGTGTCCCGTGCACTGGTTCCAAAGTTCGCGAGTTCGCCACTCGCCAAGAATCCGGGGTCGCGACCATCGAGCTCGAGGATCCACGTGATCATCCCGGCCATCGTGCCGCGTCCGTGAGTCCCCGTCACTCCGATTGTGCGAAAGTCGCGCAGGAGTTCGGCGAGTAGCTCCCATCGTCGATAAATGATCAGGTCACGGGCACGAGCCGCTCGAATTTCGACGTGATCGGAGGCGATCGAGTGGGGAGCCACCAGAGCGTCGGCATCCTCGACATGCGTGGGATCGTAACCCACCCGGTATTCGATGCCCGCCTGGTCGAGCTGTTCCGTCGCCCGACTCGGATGAAGGCTGGAACCCGACACGTCTCCTCCGCGGGCATGGAGTAGTCGGGCGATCCCCGAGAGGTCGGCGCGTCCGATGCCGACGATATGGTAGTGCGTGGAATCATCGTGGGTTCGGGCCATGGGCCTGCTGCCAGCGTGAAGCGAACTCGAGAGGTGAATGCCTCTCCGGGTGTATCGCGCGCCCCCCTCCTGCATCAACCCCCCTGTCGTCCTGCGGAGTCTCGGGGCCCAGCCCGTCCCGAGTCACATACACATGATGTCTCTCGATGATCCGAGGGTGTGACTCAGGCCCGTGGGATCTCGACGACGCGTTTGGGGAGCGCCGACGGCCCCGCCGGCCCCTCATCGAGTCGGCCGACGGCAAACGTCGTGCCACGACGTATCCCACGGTATCCGAGCGGACCCATGATCCGACCGTCTCGCGCCTCGAGGGGCCATTCTTGATTCCCGGGTGTGCCCAATTTATAGTGCGAGTCGATACACTTTCCTCCCAGAACGGGCCACGTTCTGCGAGGATGGCCGAATTTGCGCTCAACGACGAGGCACCCTCTCATGACCCTTTCGATGCTTCATTCGTCCGAGACACTCGTCCATCGCTCCTCTCATGTCATCGGCCTCGCCGCCCTCGCGCTGGTGGTTGGTCTCGGGGGCTGCTCGAGCGACGACGGATCTGGCAACAAAAAAGCCAAGCAGGGCGAATCCTGTCAGGCTTCGAACGACTGCCAGAAACCCCTGAGATGTCGCCAGGGGACCTGCAAGGCTCCCCCTGATACCATGGGCGCCGACGCCATGCCCGCGGATGCCGAGAGCGACGGACACTCGCAGGACGACGGGGGAGGTCCCGCCCTCGAGCCGGAGAACTATTCCATGTCGTATATCGTCGAGGATCTGTTCGAAAATACTCGAGAACTCCGGGTCTATTCGACCGAGGACCAGGAAGAGACGGTCGTCAGCCCCAGCTCCGACGCCTGCCAGCAAAGCTGCTGGATAACCAGGGACCTCTCGACCTTCGTCTACACGGTCGAGGGACTGTCGACGGGCAACCGCAACATCAAGGCGGCCGAAGTCAACGAAAACCTCAAGGCTCGAGGAGAAGGGGACGTCATCGTCGAGGGCGTCCAGAACGTCCGAGTTCGGGGCAATCATCTCGTGTACGCCCGATCCCGGCAGGACAACGAGGGGAATCGCCAACGGGTGATCTACTATCGCGAGGCGACGACGGACGGCTCGGCGAGCGAAACGGAGGTCGGGGCGACGGGCGTACAGGGGCAGACCGACTGGTTTGTCGACCCCGACCGCGACGTGGCTGTCGAATACGATCAAACTCAATCCGGGAAGATCCGTCTACGAGTCGGGTCCATCGACAACTGGGCCAACAACAAAAAAATCGTGATTGACGGTACCAACTACAAAACGCCGCCGACGGGATTGTTCGGAGGAATTCGGTCGACGGCCGTCTCGCGAGATGGCAACATCCTTGCCTTCTCGGTGACCAAGGGACCGAACAGCTACAACCGATGTGAGCGTCAAAACAGGGGCGAGCCGTACTCCATCAAAAACCAGGGGTGCGGAGCCTCCGAGTACGGATTCCGGTGTGGCGACCAGCAGAGGGGAACGCGGCGATGTACACGTCTCGAGAGCACCATTTACTTCGTCGATCTCCGCGAGGAGTTTCGCCAGAAGCTGGGTTCGAACTGTGGTAGTGGAGGCGATGGATGCGGTCCCTACCAGAAGTGCTACACCCCCGGGAACAACATCGATCAGGCCCAGTGTGTCCCGGGACGTACCACGGTCGGTGTCTCGCCGCAGGAGGGACTTCAATCGTCGGATTGCGAACTCGCCAAGTCCGATCCGCTCATCGACTTCACCGGCATAACGGGCCCGCTCTCATTCGACGAGCAGGGTCGGCTCTACGCCGTGGGCGTCCGCGATCGCTCCTGTCTGCAGGGTGACTTCGGGGACAACGATCGAACCAGTCAGATCATCCGGATCGATCCGGAGAAGCGGAGTTCCTACGACCTGACACGGCGGGAATCGCAAGAACGGCAGTACGAAATCATCGAGGGCCTACCGGCCGACCAGCGCTTCGAGCCCAGCAGCTGCCAGGGTGAGACGGGCTTTGAACTCGAGTCGTGTCAGGTATTCGTCGGGGAAGTGCGCATCTCTCCAAACGGTCAGGAAATCGCTTACACGGCGACCAACCCCAATAGCGCGCGGCCCCTGGCTCGAGAGAAACTCTATCTGTGGCATGCTCTCC
>JAQCND010000490.1 GCA_028274765.1 Bradymonadaceae bacterium | reverse complement strand
AACATGGGACGGAATCCTCCAAAGTGATGCTCTATACGTTCGCGATTCGAACGCCGTCCGATCGCCTTACTCCTCTCTCAAAGAGGCTCCCTGACGCGACATGCCAGCAGGGAAGCTCGTTTGACAGACATGCCTGGGCGTCTGTGATGTGAGTAGCTTGCTGGCGAGTCGACCGCGAGGAAAAAGACGTTCACGTGGGATGTGACTCGGGTCCGTAGAATCTCGACGACGTGTTGCTGGGAGCGCCGGCGGCCCCGCCGGCCGATCGTCGAGTCGTTCGACCGCAAGCGTCGTGCCACGGCATATCCCACGGTATCCGAGCGGACCCGTTCACATGCGATTGTTATTCTCGGTGAGGGGCGGTTTTCAAACCGTGACAGAAGTCGTACACCCATAAGCTGTCAGAGACGCTGTGATCGCTGGCTCGACACGTCGTACGCTCCATGCTCGAGCGCACACTCGAAGAGATACGGAATCTCGACACGATCGAGGTTCGGATCGATGCATACAGTCCAAACGGGGCGGGACGCGTAACCCTCGAGGACGGTTGTCTCCAGATTCCCGAGGTCATGCCCGACGAACGCGTTCGGATCGAGATCTTGGACGAGCGATCCGATGCTCCGATCCTCGAAGGACGCCCCCTAGAGATCCTCGACGCCTCGGAGCATCGGCGCGATCCCCTCTGCGATCGGAACGACATCTGTCGTGGATGTCAGCTCCGCCATGCTACGGTCGACGAGGAGCTCCGTCTCAAAGAGCAATTCGTCCGCGAGGCCGTCGAAGCTGAACTCGAGCCCGAGCACCTGCCGGCGATCGAACGCGTCACGCCGTGGCCGATCTCGCGTGGCGATGCCTTCCGCATGCACATGGAACTGACGTACCGACGGGCCGGAGACGATTTTGAACTGGGATGGTCCTCGGACCAGACCGACGTGGTCGTGCCCATGAGTACGTGTCCCGCTCTGACGACGGCGACCCAGCGCCTCGTCTCGTATGTCGAGACGGCACTCCAGGGACTCGCCTCTTCTCCCCCTGATCGCGACGACGAGCTCGATGGCGACACGATCGGTCTTCGCTCTATCTCCGTCGTCTCGCCGACGTTCGGTCGGGGACTGATCGACGTTCAATTCGCGGGAGAGGTCGAGGCTCCCTTGAGCGAGCAGATCGAATCGACGTCACTCGCGACGTTTGTGGACATGCTGCTCGACGAACTCCCGGATGACGTGGGCGTCGTGCTGAGCGCCTCGGAGACACAGGAGATCGTCAAGCTCCCCGAACGCATCGATCTTCCGCTGGCGGGCTTGCAGATCGAGGTGGGACACGGCAACTGGTGTCCCACGACGCTGAAGCCCATCGAAGCGATGTACGAGCAGGCACTCGAGTGGCTCGAACTCGACGACTCCGATCGCTTCCTCGATATCGGATGCGGTGTCGGGACGATCGCGCTGCTGGCAGCTTCGCGGGTCGAGCACAGCACGGGGATCGATATCGACCGCCACGCC
>JAQCND010000046.1 GCA_028274765.1 Bradymonadaceae bacterium | reverse complement strand
CAACTGCGACGGCATCTCGACGATCTCGACGACGAAGACACCTCTCCGTCGTTTGCCGTCGAACTCAACGACGAGGACAATCGAGCGCTCTTCCAGGAGGAACAGTATCACGACGTCATCATGACTCAGGAGATCGTCAGCCACCTCCTGTCGCAGGTCGCCGTGCGACGCGCACTCGCCTGGGTCTATGAAGAGTTGTTTACACGAAATGGTCCCGAGATCGGGATGCGGACGTTGCGGACATTGTTCGAGGAACCTCCCGAGTCGATGACGTTCGACGTGCTCCAGGCTCACTGTCTGCATCGGGAGACCATCGCGCTCGGCATCCGGTATCACCGCTCGACGTCGTCGAGCCATCGACGCATACGCCTCAACCCCCCTCGAGACGAGCGGCTTCAGTTGGAGCCCGGGGACCGCGTCATTTTGCTCTCGGAATGAGATATCTGACACTCAGGAGTCGATCGATTCTCGATCGATCGCACGCTTGGCGGTGACGGCGAGCGCCCGGACCGTCTGAATGAGAGCGGCTCGACGGGGATCGTCGACTTCTCCCCGACAAAAGCGGGCGTAGTACTGCTGAGCGACAACCGCCATGCGGTAGAGGCCGTAGACGTAATGGAAGAGGATGTTCGAGCAATCTCGCCCGGTGATCTCCGCGTAGCGGTCGACGAATTCGCGGCGAGTGTAACTGCCGGCGAGGACGGTCGGCCCGAGATCGAGTTGCAGCAGAATGTCGGGATCGTTCGGTTCGAACCAGTGGGCGAGGCTCGTGCCGACATCCATGAGGGGATCGCCCACCGTGGCACGTTCCCAGTCGAGCACCGCCCGGATGTCGGTATAGTTGTTCGGGTCGAGCAAGAGATTGTCGTATCGAAAGTCCCGATGAATCAGTGTCCTGTCCGACGGGACTGGCTGGTGGGCCTCGAGCCATTCGCCGATCTCGCGCATCTCCTGGATGTCATCGGTCTTCGAGGCGTTGTATGTCTTCGTCCATCGCTCGATCTCGCGTTCGATGAAGTCGTCGGAGCATTCGAGTGTCTCGAGTGACATCGAGTCGATCTCGACGTCGTGGATGGCAGCGAGCTTGCTGACACACGATTGAGAGAGCTCCTGCATGACCGGAGGAGTCAACCCGAGGAGATCGGGATCGTTGCTCCGGAGGATGACGCCCTCGAGACGCTCCATGACGTAAAACGGCGTGCCGAGAATGGAGACGTTTTCACAGTAAGCGACGGGGGTGGGACCGTGAACGTCGTCGTGCTCCTGAAGCTCACTGAGCACGCGCCACTCCTGCGAGAGATTGTGGCCGAGGCCCGACCGGTGTCCCGCCCGCGGCCGTCGGAGCACGTATTCGTCCCCCTCGATGTTCAAAAGGTAGTTGAGATGCGAGTAACCGGTCGGAAACTGACGGACCTCGATCGAACCCGCGAGATCGGGAGCGTATTCGGCAAACCATGTGGTGAGGCGCTCGGTGTCGAGCTCTTCGCCTTCTCGCACGTCTGTAGCCGCATCGAGCATGATCAACTCTCGTGGTCAAGCGAATGAGGGGGCACGGGCCCGAGCCCGCCTCGTCGCCCCACGCTTTCGCACATGCCGACGGAGCGGGCCGAC
>JAQCND010000485.1 GCA_028274765.1 Bradymonadaceae bacterium | reverse complement strand
GCCCGGAGCCGATACACTGACACGTCCCGCTCGAACAGAAAAACCCACCGGCGGGGCACTGGTTGCCACACTCGCCGCAGTGTTGGGCATTGCTCGACAGATCGACGCAGTTGCCGCTACACGCCTCCTGCTCTCCTTCGCAGGAGAGGGTTGAATCGCTGTGTCCCGGTTGCTGTTGCGAGGAGGCGTCGGCTCTGCTTGGCGAACCGCGCAAGCGACTGTCGATCGAAAGGCCGCCATCGCGGGCGGAGGGAGCTTCGTTCTCGTCATCGTCGGCGGCAACACACGCGGAGAGCCCCACCAGTGCGAACCATAGTGACACGAGAGCGAGTCGTCGTGGGAAACCATCCATGGCGATGTCGCAGGCAGAGAGCGCGAAGTCGGAAGGCGTACGTAGCGGCCATATTATCACAGTACGATCGATGTTGCGAGGCATTTTCAAGGCCCTATGGTCGATTGCTACGATTTGAACTCGCCACATGGCCCCCGTGCGCCTCCCGAACCATCGCGATGATGGGCAGAGAAAAGACGAGTGAGCGATTGTTGTATCCAGACCCGTCTGCGGCCATCATGCCGACCGAGGACGCGTCGTGATTCGTCTTCGACTTCTGGAGAGCTGTCGACATGTCCGATACCATCGAACTTGAATCCCACGATCCCGAGTGGCACGAGTGGTACGAAGCCGAGGGCCTTCAACTGCTCGAGGTGCTCGGGGAGGTCGCCCACGACCTCGCCCACGTCGGAAGCACGGCCGTCCCGGGACTGGTAGCTCGACCCATCGTCGACATCATGATCGGCGTCGCCCCCCTCGAGGCCGCGTCACGATGTGTCGTTGAGATGCAACAACGGGGATACACGTATCTCGGGGAGTCGGGCCTGGAGGGGCGATTTTACTTTCAGACACGTGGCGAACGCTCGTTCGACGTCTCGATCGTGCAGCACCACGGTGAACACTGGCGACGCCACCTCCTGTTTCGCGACTACCTCCGGGACCATCCCGAGACGGCCGACGCATACGGCGACCTCAAACGACGACTCGTCGAAGCGGAGGCCTTCGAGCGGTACGAGGAAGAAAAACGCGACTTCATCGAACGCGTGCTCGACCATATCGACGGCAACGTCCCTCTCGAACACTGAAAGACTGTTTGCCGAGTATATCGCCACTCGGAGCGAGCCGGCGCTCTGCCCTGGCGAGTCCCCGGGACCGCCGATGCAGTGGTGACCCGACTCCGAGGGCTGGACGCTAACTTGCCATCCACGCGATGACGGATACCACCATGACCGACAACTACTACGACACCGAAGAGGGACTCCGAGAGTGGGCCGGTTTCTGGGAACGCTTCGAGGCCGGAGGACTCGAGGCGCAGTTCGAGATGGCCTATGAACGCCCGGAGACCGATCCCCACTTCGACGGAGAGTTTGCCTTCGAGCTGATGCGACAGCTCTGGGCCTCCCTGCCCGACGATGCCGACACGTATCGGCGATATCTCGACTGGCTCGAGGCCGTGCGCGAGATGCATCCCGCGATCGCGTCCCGCCAGCGTGGTGCGCTGCTGTACCACGAGCTCTGGGCGACCTGTCTCCTAGACGATGCGGAGGCCTCCATCGACGACGAGGAGATCGAGCGTCTCCTCGATGCCTTCGTCGAGCATCCCGCCGCGTGCGATGCGACCTTCGACGTGTTGATGTATCACAGCGAGGCCGACGCGCTCGCCGACGCCATGCCCCGGCACTGGCCCTCGATTCGGGAATATGCCGACGAGATCGGAGGGCTGTCGGCCTTCGCCTGGCTGGCCCTGATGCTCAATGCGGCCCGCGCCGTCGATCGTGACCCGACGGCCTCACTCGAGGATGCATGGGTGGAACGCATTGAACCCGTCATCGATGCGGAGCGACGCGACGACGCTCGACGCTTGCTCGACCACCTCGCCGGCCGATCCACCGTCGACCCCGACGAACCCGAAATCGGTCCCCTGGAGGCTCGCCTCGATGCCGTCGTGCGGCTCGCCGCCGAGTACGTCGGACAACTCATTCGCCACGAGGGATGGCACTGGTCGCGAGCCATCCTCGTGTTCGACATGTTCGACGAGTTCTATCGCCATCATCTGGAGCAAGTCGACTACGAGGGACCGGAGACCATTCCACCCGAGCCGAATACCCCGCTCGAGGATCGGCTCGACGCCACCTCGCCCGTGGCCTTCCATCCCGACGAGCCGGCATCCTATCTGGAACGATTCGCCGGACGAGCGCTCTCGCCCGGCCATCAGCGAAGTGCATTCGTCGCATCACTGGGAGGGTGGCTCGATTTCCTCGTCGAACGCGCCTTCATCGACGAGGATCTGGCCGACACCCTTCGCGAGGGGCTGGTCGAGACGCTCGAGCCCTCGCTGGAACTCGTCTTCGAACGCGACGCCGATCCTCGCATGTTGAGCAACCTCCGCGAGGCGCTCGACGAGCTGTCGTCGTGACGCGCTCTTCCTCTCGCGTGTTTGCATGGCTCAGAACTCGAGGGACGACTCGTGGTTCCGGGCGAGTTCGGCGTAGTGGTCGGCGCGCTCCTCGAAGGTGCGTCGCTCTTCGTCGGTGACGTCTCGTACGATCTCAGCGGGGCTCCCGAGGGCCACCGTGCCGGGCGGAACTTTCGTGCCCGGCGTCAACAGAGCATCGGCCCCGACCATGGCGTATTCGCCGACGGTGACACCGTCGAGAAGGGTTGCCCCCATTCCGATCAGTGCTCGGTCTTCGACCGTACAGCCGTGGAGGATCGCGCGGTGGCCCACCGTTACCTCGTCGCCGACGTGGGTGGCGTACTCGCCGCTGGTCACGTGAATGACCGAGAGATCCTGAATGTTGGTGCGATCGCCGATCTCGATCGGACAGACGTCACCGCGCAAAACGGCATTGTACCAGACGCTGGCTTCGTCGCCGAGCGCGACGTCTCCGATGACCTTGGCCCCCGGTGCGACGAAGGTGTCTCGTCCGGGCTGGGGCGATTCGTGTCGATAGGGCAGCTGTGTCTCGTCCATCGTTATCCTCGTCGTCTTCGTCTCGAACAACTCATGGCGAGTGCCCCGACGATCAGGAGGACGAGCGAACGCTCGGCCGGCGAGGGGGGCTCGACCACCGAACATCCCCTCTGGGCTTCCTGCGACGAGGAGGTTCCCGCCGACGTGACGTTGGCCGCATCGGCGCGCTCGACCGATTCCTCTCGATCGAGAGCCAACTGAAACGAAGCCGTCGCCGTCTCGTCGAGCACGTGGCCGAGGTGATCTTCGACGCCACTCATGCTCAATCGATATGTCGTCTCCTCGTCGAGCGCATCGGTCTCCAGCACGACCACGCGATCTCGCACGTCGTGAGGCCGTACCGCATCGATCGCGACATCCGGCTCGATCTCGAAGGAGGCTTCTCCGGTGACACTTTCGGCGACGAGCCCCTTGCTGAAGTGGAGTTCGATGCGGTTGCGTGCGGGGGTTCGCACCGACTCCAGATCCAGGGGAATCGGCGACCCCTCGCGCGCCGGCTCGAACTGTCGCTGGTCCAGCACGTCGCCGCCGATGCCGATGGCTCGATAGTCGAGCGCATCGGGCCCGAACTCCAAGAGCTGAATATGATGCTGGCTCATGGTCACGCCGGGTTCTTGGAAATACCAGCGATCCGACTTCGGCGTGCGCTGGGGCACTCCGAGCCCGCCCTCGCCGACATAGACGACCCCCTCCGGATCTCGTTCGCCGTCGAGGATGGGGACGGTTCGCTTGAGGACGTGACCATCCGACTCGCAGACGAGATCGACGTCGTGCTCTTCAAAGAGGGGCACCCAATGTGTGCGAGCGGCCCCGGGCGATTTGACCGCCGGATAGGCCGGACGGTGGTAGTTGGCGACGATCCAGCGTCGCGAGTCCGTCAGCTCGTCGAGTTGTTGCTCGAGCCAGTCGCGCTGGTCCCCGCCCATCGAGCTGTTGGTGTCGAGGGTAACGACTGCCACTTGAGAGCCGAGGCGAGTCGTCCAGTGATCGCGATCGGTCCCGCCCGGCAAGCCGAAGAGTCCGTTGTAATTGTCCGTCTTCTTGGAGAGACGTGCGGTCGACCATTCGTGGTTGCCGCGGCCCGGCACGATGGGGAGAAGTCGGCCCGAGTCGGTCCGCGTCAACTGCCAGTCCTCGAGCCACGACTGCCACTGTTCCCAGACCATCGCCGAGACGACGTAATCGCCCCCGTGGACGAATCCGATGACGTCGTCGCGCGACTCGAAGAGAGCGCTGATGCGTCGGTTGACTCGACGCCGGTTCTCGGAACTGCTCCGCGAATCACCTCCGTAAAAGAGACTGAAGGATCGATCGTCGGCGGGCGCCGTCTTGAAATGAAGCTCCTCCGTTGTACGTCCGTCACTGGAGACGGTCATGTAGTACGTCGTCGATGGATGGAGATCCGTCAGTTCGGCGTGGTGGAAGTACGCGTTTTCGCGGAGTTCCGGGACGGTCCGAGTCGCCTCGACGTCGTGGCGGTAGGCGTCGGGCTCGCCGTCCTGCGATGCGGGACCGTAGTGGACGACGTGTCGCTCGCCCGGCTGGTCGGTCACCCAGACGATCGTCGCCCGATGAGCGGGATCGTTTTTCCAGATCACTCGTGGATACTTCGGAGTCGAGTTCGATTCGGCCGAAAGGGGCCACGCAACCATCGAGGTGGCGAGACACACGACTCCGGCAATGGCCAGAGCCGTGACCCGAACGGATATCGCGAGATCGTCCATGGATGACCTCGGTTCTCGACGCGACGCTCCAGTAGAGACACCCTGAGACGAGGATAGGACATCCAGGCGGTGCGTCCAGCAGAGACGACGCCCGTTGCCACGAGCGTCGACACCTCGACGAAGGCGAGCCGGGGGGCACCGCCGGTCGATCGAGTCGAGCGACATCAGCACGCGCAACGTGCTCCCTCCGATGATCGTCGATGAACCAGCGAATCGTGACCGTTTCCGAGCGAGGGCGCGCCTCCGTTCGAGAAGGGTCGTTGACACGGATCGGGCCCCCGTCTATATACGTCGAGCGTCTGAAGGCACGTCGAAACGAGCCCCCAACCAGGAGAGGTTCGATGGCGATCAAAATCCGAAACAAAGGCGACGACGAGGGGCCCGACGAAGAACAGGAGGGTCAATCCGAAGCATCCGAGGTGATGCCGGCCGAATCCGATCCCTTTCTGCGCGGGTCGGCTCAAACCATCTCGTGGTTTGCAGACAACCGGAACCTCGTCATCGGAGCGATCATCGGCTTGATTCTGGCGGGGGTTGGCGTCTACTTCGGGTTGCAGTACCAGCGCCAGCAGCAAGTTCAGGCATCGGTCGAGTTGACCAACGCCATCGAGGCACTGGACCAGCCCGTCGAGGGATCGCCGATGCTTCAAATCTATCAGCGCCAAGACAACATCGCGTCTCCCAAAGACAAACACGGCTCCGATCGAGCGCGATGGCAGCAAGTGTACGATGCCGCCACCAAGACGCTTCAATCCCACGACAGCGGCGGTATCGGTCAGGGGGCGCGCCTGATGAAGGCATCGGCCGCGCTGCGACTGGACAAACCCCAGGAGGCCGTCTCGGCTTACGAGGCATACCTCGAGGGGAATCATCCCGAGGACAATCTGCCCGTCGTCCACTACGGACTGGCCACCGCCTACGGGACGACCGGGCAACTCGAGAAAGCTCTGAATCACTACGACACACTCGCCGAGGCGAGCGACAAGTACGAGACGCTCGCCAAATACCAAAAGGCCGTGCTCCTCCAAGAACAGGGCGAAAACGAGCGTGCCCGCAAAATCTACAAGAAGATGCTCGAGAACAATCCGGACAACAACTACAAGCAAGACATCGAGCGACGTCTCGCATTGATGTGACGGCGATTCGCCTCCTCTCCTCTGGATATGGGCTCTGTGGCCTTGTCTCTGTTGCCTTCGACGATGACGCGTTCAGCCGCCGGTCGCCTCGGGGCGATGGGGGTGATGGGATGGTGTCTCGCCCTCTCGGTGGGATGTGCGACTCCCACGCCCGAGCCGGTCTCGAAATCGTTTCGGGTCGACCCCTTCGCGACCCAGCCCCGGCTCGACATCGAGTGGCGCCGCTCGATTGATCGTGTCGATCTCGGCGAGGTCGAACCTCAACAGTTCGCGACGCCCACGCTCCATCGTCAGGCCGATCGCTGGGAACTCTTTGTCGGCACCGACAGCGGTACGCTCTTCAAGTACCGGGCGAGCGATGGCAACCGCCGATGGCGTCGTCAGCTCGACGGGGCCGTCCATGCCTCTCCGACCGTCACGTCCGACCATGTGTTTGTCGGCACGCTGCAAGGCGTCCTGTACGCCCTCGATCGCCAGTCGGGGGACGTCACCTGGAAGACGCGCCTCAACCGGGGTATCGAGAGTTCCCCGACCGCCACCGACGAAACCGTCTTTGTGGCCACCAATCAAGATCGCCTGATCGCGCTCGACATCTCGAGCGGAGAGACACGCTGGACGTACGAGCGCTCGACGCCCGAAGAATTCACCGTCAAGGGAAGCGGAACTCCGGTAGTCGACGGTCAAACCGTCTACTGCGGATTTGCCGACGGAACCCTCGCCGCCCTCGAGGTCGAGAGTGGCGATACGCGGTGGACCTCGGACTTGAGCGAAGGAGAGGGCGAGTTCACCGACGTCGACGAACCGGTCGTTGTCGATGGCAACCGCGTGTACGCCCTCTCCCACGGCGTCGGTATGTTCGCCCTCGACCGCAAGACCGGCAATCCCGTCTGGCGCACCTCCCTCCGCAATGCCGCTTCCTACGTATTGCGCGACGATACGATCTATCTGACAATCGCGACGGGACGTGTCATCGCGCTCGATGCCGAGAACGGGAAGGGGGACTGGTCCTTCGACATGGAGAACTATCTTCCGGTGGATCTCTCGCAGGCGGGACCTTACTTGATGGTCTCGACTAGCTCGGGACCGCTCTACATCCTCGATCGCGAGACGGGATATCCACTCTCGACCTGGAAGCCCTCCAGCGGATTCAATACCCCGGCCATTTTCTCGTCCCACTCCGGTTATCTCTTCTCCAACAAGGGATACCTCTACAGCTTCCGGCTGGCGTACTGAGTCCTGGGCGCGATGTCCGCTCGACCCGTCGAGCAATTGGGTCGCTCCGATCGGACGACACCATCTCTCATGGCGTCATCTCCTCCCCGATCAGAGATCGAGCGTCATCCCGTCGCGAGCGACGCGTGTATGCTCGAAATACGATTGCCCCGTTGCTTCGATCGAACTCAGATCGTCATCGCTCCGGCTGGGCGCATGGTGAAACAGCAGGAGCTGTTCGACGTCGGCCCGACGCGCGACGTCGGCGGCCGCTCGTACCGTCGAATGACCGTACCCCTGGGTAGGGACGGGGAGCGTCGTGTACTCCTCCTCGGTATACATCGCATCGTGGATGAGGACGTCGGCCCCTTCGGCAAAATCGATCAGGCGGCGATCCCCCTGACGATACGCTTCGGTGTCCGTCGCGTAGACGATCGAGTCTCCATCCCGCACAATCTTGTAGTGATACACGCCAGAGGTCGGGTGACTGTAACCGCGCAACGTGTGGACCTCGAGATCGATGGCGTCAGGGGGATCGGGGGTGGGCGGGCCCTCGATCGGCTCCTCGGCGTGACGCGTCCAGTAGACGAGGTCCCCATCTCGGATGGTCGAGAGTTCGATGTCGGCGGGAAATTCGTAGAAAGGAACGGGGAAATACGGGGGATGGATGAACTGCTCGACAATCTGTGCAAACGAATCGACATGAGGAGTGCGGGGGCCCCAGATGCGAATCGAAGCCTCCGAGCGATGGAGCGGCGCAAAATAGGGAAGCCCGATCAGGTGATCGAAATGCGCGTGCGAGAGAAAAATCGAGCGCTCGATCGCGTCTCCGGAGTCGTGCTCGTCGACGATGCGCTGGCCGTGGGCTCGGAGGCCGCTTCCAGCATCCAGAATGATCTCTCGCTCTCCAGCACTCACTCGAATGGACGAGGTCTCCCCCCCCGTTTCGACGTGTTCGGGACCGGAGACCGGCAGACTGCCGCGAGTGCCTAGAAATTCGAGTGTCAGACTGGAACTCATGGGAGCGCATCCTTGCGCAGTTGCTTGGAGTAC
>JAQCND010000483.1 GCA_028274765.1 Bradymonadaceae bacterium | reverse complement strand
GATCACGAGATGCGAGACGACATTCCGCTTCATCGTTGGTGTGCCGTATGCGTTGTTTGGATGCTGTTGATGTGGTCCGGAACAGCGGTGGCGGTTCCGATGACGGTGACTCATCAGGGCCGATTACTGGATGATTCAGGGGAGCCGATGACGGGAGAAGTGCAGCTTCAGTTTGCGCTGCACACTTCCAAGCGCGAAGACGAGATGGTTTGGAATTCACCGACATTCGACCAGGATCTAGGGGATAGCGGTTTCTATTCGGTCGTACTCGGTCAGAACAATCCCATCGACAGCGAGAAGCTGACGGGCGGGGACATCTGGATCGAACTGACAATCACCCGGGACGGCAACAGTCGGACGCTCTCGCCCCGACTCAAGCTCCATTCGGTGCCGTACGCTGTGCGAGCGGGAATAGCCGAGTCGGTCGCCGACGGAGCTGTCGATAGCGACGCTCTGGCCGAAGGAGCAGTCGACACCCAACAGGTGGCAGCCGTCGCCTGGAAAAAGCTCGAGAACGTCCCGGACGGGATCGCCGACGGCGACGACGACACACTCGGCAATCTGAACTGCAATAGCGAGCAACTGATCGTCTACGACGGCCAGCAGTGGACGTGTCGCACCTCCGGGAGCTTCGCCCAGGCCGATCAGGCCTGTCAGGGCGACCGTGTCGTCAGTGGTATCGATTCAAAGGGGAACGTCCAATGCGTGAAGGATTCGGATACGACCTACCAGGCTGGCGGAGGCCTGGCCCTCAACGGCCGACAATTCCAGCTCCAGGGCCAGACCTGCCCCTCCGGACGCGTCGCGACCGGCGTCGATAGCAATGGTGCGCTGCAGTGCGCCGTCGACCAGAATACGGACACGACGTACTCCAGGGATTGTCCATCCGGGGAGGTCGTCGGGGGACTGACGTCCAATGGCGATGTCATGTGTGTCGCGTACTCGGCGGGTGCGGGACTCAACTTGAGCGATCGCACCTTCAGTCTCGCTTCGATGAGCTGTCCGGCCGGCGAAGTGGCGCGAGCCGTCCGGGGGGGTTCGCTCGAATGCGTCTCTCAGAACGACGGAGACATCACGGGCGTCCAGGGAGGCCAGGGGCTCGCGGGCGGGAGCTCGTCGGGCGACGTCCAGCTTTCGGTCGACTACGACGACGTCCAGCAGCGAGTCGCGGGGACTTGTTCGGGCAACCAGTTCGTCGTCGGCATCAACAGGGATGGATCGGTCAAGTGCGGTTCCCCGAGCGGCGGGGGCTCGGGGTGTCAGAGCCTTTACAAAGCTTCGAGATGTCCCGCCAACAACAACGATGGAGTCAGCTGTGACAACGCACCGCCGGGGTCGTTCTGTGAGTACGACAGCGACGGCGCCTGCAGTGGAAAGGGCGACAGCGGGATCAACAACTGCGGCATCTACGACTGGTACTTCAAGGCGGAATGATCCGAGCTATCGCACGAGGGTTCGGCCCGGGCAGGCGTGGTCGGGCTGGGAACCTGTTTCCAAGGCAAAGGGGCGATCTCGGGCGCCTCTATGCTCGATGCCTCATCTCGCCCCCTTTTGCCGACGTACCGCGATCGTGCGTCAGCGCACCCACACGAAGTCAGCGACGTTCTGCTCGCGAAGCTCTTCGAGCGAGGCACCGCTCCACGGTCCCGACCCGCCGGACTCGAGCGGCACGAGCGTTGCCACGTTGTCGCCTCCCGGGAGACGCCGCTCCAGCCGAGGTGGAATTGCAAAACCACGGTGAGCGTGAAACATCCCCGTGAGAATCACCATCGCTTCGACCTCGGAGTGATTCTCGAGAAAAGTCGCGGTGCGGTGTGCCATTGTCTCGTCCCAGACGACCTGGGCCTGGTAGAAGTGTTCAAACTGAGCGTCTGACATGGCTTCACCGTGCTGGCCGAATGCCCGACGCACGAAGTCCCGATGCGCCTCGTGGCTCGTATCGATCTCGTCGGGGAGCTGGGAGCGCTTGGTCGACGACAGCCCTTCGAGGCCGACCTTCGATACCTCGCGCGTCAGTTCAGCCCGTGCATTGAGAGCCACCAACGATAGATCGTGCTCACGAGCATAGCTCCAGAGGGGGCGATAGTGGCTCGGTTCGACGCCCCATCGCTTCGCGTACTCCGTACGCTCGAGCATTGTCTCTTCGTCCATCTCCTTCGAGACGTAAGCGGTCAATGCCGACTGGAAGGGACGCTGAAACATCTCCATGCCCAGCGCAATCTCGCCGAATCGATCGTGCAGTGTCTGAAAGACGTCGGCTTCCAGCTCGTGATGCCACGGTGTCCCGTGGGATTCCCCGACGACCACGCACCGATGGTCGGCGAGCCGCTCGAACAGTTCGTGCTTGGAGATGGATTCACCGGCATCGATGGCGTACACGCCGGGGGAGAGCTGTTCGTTCGACGAGCTCGACTCGGATGACGGGTCGGGCGTGTGAGCACATCCACCGACGGAGGCACATCCGAGTATCATCCCTCCGAACAAGAAGAGCCACAGCTCGAACATCGAAGGGGGCTGGCTTTTACCTTTGAAGTACATGTGTCAAAGAACTGTTTGTAGGGGACGGTTGATACGGCGAGGAAGCGGTTGCAGCATTCATACCCTATTGGCTGGCCCCGATCCTCGACAATGCGCGCAGGCATCCCTCTCGATACTGGCCACAGGTGCCCGAGCACTCGAACCCGAGAGATACGCGGTATGATATTCGATGACATCGACAGGTACATCGTGCGACTTTCGGGGACGTTGGCGATGAAATCCCCGAGAACTCGAAGTCGATTCCAGGGGCGGCTGGCTCAAAACCTCCGCGATGCACTCGAGCGCGCCGGTCTCGACCATGACGTCGAGAGTCAGTGGAGTCGCATGCACGTCATGTCTGACGACGAGCAGACGGGAGAAATACTCTCGCGAGTCTTCGGCGTCCAGGGAATTCGACCCTCCGTACGGGAGACGTGGACGCGTCTCGACGACGTGGTCCGGCGGGGGCGAGAACTCTACGGTGATGCTGTCGACGGCCAGACGTTCGCAGTCGATACGAGTCGAGTGGGGGCACGCGATCGCTTCGATTTCGATTCGGCCGACGTCAACGAAGCGCTCGGCGCCGAGCTGGTCGAAGCCGGCGGAAAGGTCGATCTCGACCATCCCGATCTGACCGTGAAGCTGGAGATCGACGCCGAAGCGGCGTATTTCTTCGACCGCGAGATCGAAGGTCCCGCCGGTTTGCCCATCGGAGTCGAGGGGCGAGCCCTGTCGCTGGTCTCCGGGGGCTTCGACTCCGTGGTCGCCTCGTGGTTGATGCTCAAGCGCGGCGTCGAGCTCGACTTCGTCTTTTTCAACCTCGGGGGGGGGCCTCACGAACGCAGTGTCCGCCGAGTCCTCGCCCGCTTCACCGATCGCTGGATGGACGGCTCCGAGCCGACACTACACGTCGTCGATTTTCGCCCCGTCGTGGCCGATATCAAGGCGCACGTCTCCGACAATTACTGGCAGTTGATGCTCAAGCGCCTGATGATGCGCACGGCTTCGACCATGACCGAATACGGAGATTATCCGGCGATCGTCACGGGCGAAGCCATCGGCCAGGTCTCGACGCAGACGCTCGGCAACCTCGCCGCCATCGAAGCTCCGATCGAAGCGCCGATTCTGCGCCCGCTCGTCGGCTCGAACAAAGACGACATTATCGAACGAGCTCGGGCGATCGGCATGCACGACGTCACCGAGCAGGTCCCGGAGTTCTGTCAGCTCGACGGGGGACATCCCGTCACCAACTCCAACCGCTCGCGGCTCGATCGCGAGGAGGACAAACTCGATCTCGGGATGCTCGAGCCCCCGCGCGTCGATCATGAAATGTACGACGCTCGGCATGATGACTCGGGCGACGAGCCGGTCGACGTCCAGATTGGACGCGTGCCGGAGGCGGCGGAGGTTCTCGATCTCCGCCCCGAAGAGGCATACGAGCGCTGGCATTACCCGGATGCGCTGCACGTACCCTTCGAGGTAGCCCGCGAACAGTACGCCATGTTGCCCGACGAGCCGGCCTGGGTGCTGTACTGCGACGTCGGGCTCAAGAGTGCCATGATCGCCGAGCACATGCGACAGGCGGGGTTCGAAGCCTATTCCTTTCAGGGGGGCGTTCCACGACTCAAGCAATATCTCGACACCTCCGACGGCGAGCTCTCCTCCGAATCGTAAGATGAGTCCATCGTTCGAGCCGACCGCAAGATGCACCTTTCTACACGGGCTCCGTGCGCGTTCGTGTTCGCATGCGCTCTCCGATGAGGCGGTGCCATCCCGACCCTCCGAAGGAGAGCGCGCTTCGTAGTACGACATCATGTGTGTTCGTGAGTCCTTCGGGGAAACGGTGAGGCCCACCCGGCGCCCGTCTGTCCCCCTGGCTGCTATGAGAATTTCCAGGGAGGTCTCCACTCGCAGCGGGTTCCGGGAGCAGTCTGCTCCCGCGCTCGACATGGGTCGGACAGGCCGACGACATGACGTTGGACTACGAGTTCTGGGCGGAAGCCGGGAGTCCGATCGTCGAGCTCCACCCCTTCGATCTCCGCAGGGGCGTCAGCACGCCGAAACGCACACGAGGGATGGAATGCTTTCATATGTCGAGGCAACGAGCCTCCCCGCTGGTAGGTCGCTGCAGTGACTCCCTGTTGAAAGGGGTCGAAGCGACCGGGCCCTCTATCGCTTTACTCCCCCATCTTGAGGGCGCTGAAGCGATAGGCCAGCAGGGGGGACTCACGTCCGACATGTACAAGGGCGCTCAGAGGGGGGGCAGCGAGCGTGACGCCTGGCTGTCGTCTGGAGCGCCAGATCCTAACTTGGGTCGACGGAGCTCGAATGCGATTGCCTTCGGTGGGAGGGGCGAGTTCATTGATCTCAACATGCGATCGTCTATGTTGTGTGTTGCTCGTGACATCTCGACACCTCGAGCACTGGTTGCTCCTCTCCTCTCATCCATTTGCCATGTCCAAACATCTCGTCATGTCGTGGGCCCTCGGTGTCATCTGCGCTTCGCTTCCCCTGTCGGCGGCGGCTGGAGATTCGGAGTCCGAGGGAGATATTACGATCGAATCGGTGGATGGGGGCGAACGGGATTCGAAAACTCTCAAAGAGATCGATATGACAGGGGAGCCGGAATCGGAGGAAAAGTCGAGCTCGTTCCAGGTCGACTCTGTAGGTACATCGGTCCCATCGTCGAGCGATCGCGAGGACGATCGCAAGGATGAGACGTCACACGAGGAGATGCTGAAGCAGGTCCGCCAGTCACTTCTCTCGGATGAAAATCGCCAGGCCATCGCCGATCTCGTCGAGGCCCATCCCGAATTCGCAAACGCCGATCCCCAACAGTTGAGTGCCGAGGGACCGGAGCACAGTCAGGGTCTAGCACTTTTGCTGCAGGCAACGGCTTCGTCCGAGGGGCGTCTCAGCTGGAATTCGGCCCCCAGCCAACTCTCGGAGTCGAATCGCGACCGCCAGCTCGAGCGGGCTCTCAACATGACGCGCGAACTGGAAAAGACGAGCCACTTCGAGCTCGATCAAATTGCGGGACAGTTGATCGGAGGGCTAGCCGAGGAGGATCGTTCGGCAGCCAATCTGCTCCACCAGTATCGATCGGAAGGTGGAAAGATCGGCATCGAGGGGTTCGAGCAACTGGTCGGGGCGCTACACAAGCGAGGATTGAAGGGCCAGATCGGCGATCTCCGTGCGATGTGCCAGAGCATGACGGGGGGAGCCGAGATCTGTCAGGCCTTCCAGTCGTCCTTTTACGGCGAGGATGGCTTGCCCAACGAACTTCCCAGTGGGTGGCGGGACAAGATATCGGAATCGACGGACTCGAGCGAGGGGGCGCTGCCGTCGGAAGAGGTCATGAAACGCTTCAAGGAGAAACTCAGGCGATCGGATTTCTGAGCACGAAATTCCCCCATCCTGAAAAACGGGAGGGGGCGCGTCTCCTCGAAGTGCTCCGATCTGGCCTGCCATCGTCACTCCGGCGATCCCGTCGCAGCATCGAGGTCATGTTTCGGCATGCCCCCTCTCGTGGCGCCATCCATCGGATGCCGTTCCCATCCCGAATCCGACAGAGACGACACCCGTCGTCAGGAGATTGAGCCCGAGCAACGACGCGTATTCGCCTCCGCCGATGGCGAGCCAATCGGGACGCCACCCCGCCGCGTGGACCATGCCGAGTACGACGCCGGGCCAGAAGGCCAGATGGAGGGCGGCGCCCCCTGCCGACCGGATGAAAGACCGCACAAACACGGGGGCGAGTCCCAGCACCATGGTGCCACTGATGGTCGTGGTCTGCAGGATGTCGGCCCCCGTCCAGAGTGGAGCCGATCCCAGTGCGATGATCACCACCATGACGCCGCGGCCGAACCGAAGGGGCTCAAAGCTCTGGATCCAGTCGGCCAGTGAAGGGATGGGGACAGTCCCCCACTGCTCGTCGACGTGCCGACCGCCCAGATCCCGCACGACGGCCTGGCTGAAGGCGCTCAGGGTCGAGTCGAGCAGGGAGGGTGAGATACCAGGCGGCGGAGGCGACCGATCCGACGAGGCCGAAGTTGGCCCCGAGATTGGCGGCATTGGTGGTGAGTTTGGCGAGGAGCCAGCTGATGACGACCGATCCGACGAGCGCTCCCGTCGAGATCGAACCGCCATCGGCGCGCCGAGCGACAAAGAATGGCTCGCAGGTGTCCGCTCGAGGCGAAAAGGCAACCATGACGATGCCGTACCCAGCGATCGCCGTCCAGAGCCATGTCGTCAGCGTCATATCGTCGGCATGGAGGTTGGAACACCCGGATTCACTCGTCGAGCCGGGGGTGTATCGGATGATCGATGGAGAGTACAAGATTCAAAGAGGGGGCGAGACGCCATAAATTGCGGTCTGAGAAGGGGGCGACACGAGACTCTTCACCCGGACCCCGTTCTCGTGTACAATCTCCCGACTGACGCGCGTTCCCGATCCGATTTCGCCCATCTGCCGTTGACCCAGCGACCTCGAAAACTGTTGCGGGAGAAGCCCGTTCAGGCAATCCTCGCCTTCATACTTTTGGCTTTTCTCGCCTGGAATCTTCCGTCGCCGTGGTGGGAGGGACGCGTCATGGAGTTGCGTCCCGAACTCCCCGAGCCCTCGGGGGCGTTCTTTGCCAAGAAGACCGAACAAAAGGAAGTCGAAGAGGTTGCCGAAGTCGATCTCAAATCGGCAGCCTCGGTCGAGTCGGAGCCCGCGGAGTCCCCTCGCGCGGCGGCGCCGGATGCAGGTCAGCCCCCTGATGCCTCGGAGAGGCCACCGGATCCCTCGTCCGAACGAAAGACGGGCCCCACCCACGCCTGGACGTATCCGACTCTTCCTCGTCGCGACATCAAACTGCTCGAGACCATTCGCACGCTCGAGTCGAAACTCAAGAAGCCACCGACTGAACTGAAACGTCCATGTCTCGAATTCGCCTCGTCTCATCTGACGCCTTCGCGGCGTCCTCTCTGTGTGCGGCGGGCGCTCGATCCCCTGTATCGTCAGCTCCGCGCATCGGCGCTCGGCCAGGCCGAGCGTCCTGCCCGCCTGAGCCAGTTTGGAGATTCGCTGATTGCGGGCGATGCGTTCACCGGCGAGCTCCGGCGCCTGCTGCAAGATCAGTTCGGAGAGGGAGGATTTGGCTTCATCCACGCCGGCAAGGCGAGTCGATTCATTGGGACGCGTCATCTGACGGTGCGGACGTCCTCGGGCTGGACTCGCCACACGATCCTCTCGGATACGGGGCAGACGAACCGACTGGGATTTGCGGGCGCGGCCTTCGAGCCCAACGGGCAGCCGACGCTCGGCATCTATCCTCATGACGAGGGGACCGCTCGGAGTTTCGATCGCGTCGGCCTCCTCCTGTACCGCAAGCGGGATCACCGTATTCGACTCGCCGTCGACGGCGAGGGGCGAGACGTCGATCTCTCCGGGCCCGCCGAGACCAACGTCCTCCACTGGGTGAATGTCGAATCGGGGGCCCACGACCTTCGGTTCGCCGGGTTTTCTCCGGGTAGCATCTACTACGGGGTGGTTCTCGAGCACGTGGGGCCGGGAGCCGTCGTCGACAACCTCGGCATGGCCAACGGACGCGCCCCGCGTTTGACCCTCCTGGACCGCGAGCAGTGGCAGGCCCAGATTCGCCAGCGACATCCCGACGTCCTTTCGTTTGCCTACGGCGTCAACACGGCGGGCGAGGATCCCGCCTCCGAGTCGTGGCTCGAGAAGTACCAGAATCAATACGAGACTGCGCTCCGTCGCGCCCGCCAGGCCTCGCCCGAGATCGATTGTCTCGTCGTCAGTCTGCTGACGCGAGCCCGGCGCCAGGAGGGGCGCATCGTCACCTATCCCTCCGTCGAGCCGCTCGTGAAGACCCAGCGTCAGGCGGCCCGTCAGAGTCAGTGTGCGTTCTGGAACGCCTATCGAGCCTTTGGCGGCGCCGACGGAGCGCGACAGTGGTACAACAATCGCCCCCAGCTCCTCGGCAGCGACTTCGCCCATCCGACGCGGGCGGGCTACCAGAAACTCGCCAATCTCTTTTATGCCAGTCTCATTGAGGGCTTCCGTCGTTATCTCGAGGAGCGCATTCGCCGCACTCACCTCCCCCAGTTGCGACATTCGCATGACGACTTCTCCGCGATCCCTCAATCCGCCCCGCATGACGTCGAGTGATGCCCCGAGAGTCGTCTGGCGATGGGGGCTTAGCCTTCTCCTCGTCTTCGCGATCTGCGGGGCGATGGCCTGTCATCGACAGGCGACGTCTCCCGAAACCGTCACGTTCTCGCCATCGCCGACAGCCCCCGCTCAAACGACCCGTACGTCGGCTCCTCCCGAATCGCGTGCGTCGGACGAGACGGTGACGCCCGACCCGCCCTATCGTCCTCATCGGCTCGATACGTTCTTTCGGGCGCTGCGCGATGCCGAGAGTGAGACGCAACGCCGTCGGGTCTCGATTCTACACGTCGGCGATTCTCATACGGCGAGCGATACGATCACCGGTCGCCTGCGCGAGTTGTTTCAGAAGCGATTCGGCGCGGCCGGGCGGGGATACGCGCAGCCCGGCGACCCCTGGTCGACGTTTCGCCAGGAGCAGATGAGCTACGAGATGAGCGACCACTGGGAGGCGCATCTGGCGACCGATTCGGATTCCGCCCCCCCGCTCGGGGCTGGAGGGATGCGACTTGTCACCGACCACGAGGATGCCTGGCTGACGCGAGGGACGTGTCGAGAATACTGCTCCGGGGGGACGAGTATGGATGGCTTCACGATTCACTATCTCGTCCAAAAAGAGGGCGGTTCCTTCGAAGTCTCGATCGATGGCGAGGCCCCCACCCTCGTCGACACCGAGGGCTCCCCCGAGGGGCTCGGCGTCTTCCGGCGCCGCCTCCAGCCCGGCCCCCACGAGATTCGAGTGGAGGCGAAAGGGGATGGTCCAATCGCGCTCTTTGGCATTCACACGAGCAACGGCGCCGACGGCCTCGAATACTCGAGTGTCGGACTCAACGGCGCCACGATCTCCGACTGGCTCCACACCAGCGAGACGATCGTCCGCGAGGAGGTCGAGCAGCTCTCGCCCGATCTTTTAATTCTCGCCTTTGGAACGAACGAAGCCTACAACCTCTACCGGCAACGCGACGAACCCGACGAGTCGTTGGCGTCGATGACCCGGAAGATTGCCGACTATCAGGAACACTTCACCGAGATCCTCGAACGCTACCGAAGTGCTGCTCCGGACGCGGCCTGTCTGGTCATGCTTCCGCCGGATCTGGCGCCCATCGGCCGTGAAGACGTCCCGTGCGACGAGAAGCGCGTGGCGGGCATCCGCCGCGAAGTATGTGTCCCACGCACCGTCCAGAGCCTCCCCGGGATTGTGGCACAGCAGCGTGTGGCGGCGCGCCGCGCCGGATGCAGCGTCTGGAGTCAGTCCCACGCCATGGGCGGAGAGGGAAGTATCGCCGTCTGGCAGCAGTATACGCCTCCTCTGGCGCAGGGGGACGGCATTCATCTGACGATGGCTGGATACCATACGCTCGCCGAGGCCTTCTTCGAGGATCTGATGCGGACTTACGACATCTGGAAAAGTGGCGGACAGATTCCTCTCGAGACCCGCGAAATACCACCGGAGGTCAAAATACTGGCGCTTCCCTGAAGGCGTTCGCCACGACCGCTCTCGACGATTCAGTACGAGCGACGCAAGCCCTGAACTTCGATGCAGTTCGATACGGCTCTCTACATCTGGTTTCTGTTGCTGGTCTTCGCCGGCAACTGGATGTTGGTTTCCCGGCCGAAGCTCCGGTATCTGTGGCTCCTCGCCGCAAGCTGGACCTTCTACGCCTCGTGGAACTACCAGCTTCTTGTCCTGATCGTCTTCTCGACGGTGCTCGACTACAATGTCGGCAAGCAGATCCACCGGGCCGACAAGAAATCCACCAAGCTGACCTGGCTGGTCCTGAGTCTCGTCGGGAATCTCGGGGTGCTCGCCCTCTTCAAGTACGCCGACTTCTTTTTGCGCTCCTTCGAGGCGTTTACTCATCTGATCGGCTCCGGGACCAACGTGGAGCTGCTCCATCTCGTGCTGCCGGTCGGAATCTCCTTCTATACCTTCCAGACGCTCAGTTACACGATCGATATCTACCGCGAGCGCCTGGAGCCCGTTGACAATCCCGTCAAATTCGCGCTCTTTGTCTCGTTTTTCCCTCAGTTGGTCGCCGGCCCGATCGTGCGGGCGACCGAATTTTTGCCCCAGCTCGAGGAGGAGCCCGAGTTTACCTCCGAACAACAGAGTCGCGCCCTCTATCTGATGGCGATGGGTTTCACCAAAAAGGTGGTCATCGCCGACTACCTGGCGGTCAATTTCGTCGACCGCGTCTTCCAGCAGCCCTCGATGTACTCGAGCCTCGAGGTGTTGAGCGGCGTCTACGGCTATGCGCTCCAGATCTACTGTGATTTCTCCGGATACACCGACATCGCCATCGGGTCGGCCCTGCTGCTCGGGTTCCAGCTCCCCCAGAACTTCGATCGCCCGTACCTGGCGCGCAATCTCCGGAATTTCTGGCGCCGATGGCACATCTCGCTGTCGAGCTGGCTCCGCGACTACCTCTATATTTCGCTGGGCGGGAGCCGCAACAGCTATCCCGGTGAAGGCAGTGGCGAGGGATGGCACATGTTCAGAGATTGGCGTACCTACCGCGGACTGATCGTCTGGATGGGACTCGGCTGGGCGATTCTCGGACAGACGATCTACCTCGCCGGCTGGGGCGCGGCCGCGATCGTCGCCTGCATCATCATGGCGGTCGGGGACTGGAAGACCTACAACAACCTCTTCATCACCATGCTTCTCGGCGGGCTCTGGCACGGAGCGTCCTGGAACTTCGTCATCTGGGGAGCCATCCACGGCCTCGGGCTGGCGTTTACCCGGATGTATCAGCGATGGCGCGAGCGCGAGCATCCCGACTACGAGCCGAGCACTACCCGCAAGGTGCTCTCGACCGTGGCGACCTTCCATTTCGTCTGCTTCGCCTGGATCTTCTTTCGCGCTCAGGAATTCGAAACGGCGGTAGCCGTGCTGAGCCAGATCGGCAATCTGACCGTCTACAACCCGAACCTGACGCCGCTCGTCGCCTTCGTCATTCTCTACTCGCTGATTCTTCACTTCCTGCCCAAAAAGATCGAGGAGACGATCGCCGAGGAGTTCGTCGAGCTGCCGGCCGTCGCCCAGGCGAGTATCCTCTTTGTCGTGGCTCTCGGGATTCAGCGTGTCAAAAGTGCCGAGGTCGTACCCTTCATTTACTTTCAGTTCTGAGGCGAAAGAGGGCTCGAGCTCTGGATGGCGCATGGCGGCCATCGCCCTCGTGAACAGACGTTTGAACGACGAGACGGGAGGCAGCGTCCATCACGGATATCCATTCGAGGTGTGGCCCGTCCCTCCGGCACGCCCGTCGAATACGTCTGAGACGCAACAGATCCGCCATCGCTGCCGACGATCATGACTGAGCGGGAGTGGCGAGCTGTCGGTGCCCGGTTGGTGCTCGTCCCGGAACTGAGGTCCCTGTTTGACGGATGGCTCACCCCCTCGAACGACTGGCCGGTCTGCGGCGGGCGGGGCTCGCGCGTGGGCGCAGGCGATACGGAGGGACGGTATAGGGGAGATGCATCCCTCTCGGGTCGACCGGTGAAGGGACGATCGCCCTGTTGAGGAAGGTGACCATCCCTTGAGAAATCACACTCGCGTGCTATGCACAGCGTCGAAGCTCGAACGATGGTATTTCCGTAACGCAAGGTGTTGTGTGATGGCTACCGAAGAAGTGGTCATGCCCCAGATGGGGGAATCGGTCGCGGAAGGAACGGTGACCGTCTGGTTCAAGGATATTGGCGATTATATCGAGCGTGACGAGGAGTTGCTCGAGATCACGACCGACAAGGTCGACGCCGAAGTGCCCAGCCCCGCCGAGGGCGTGCTCGTCGAAAAGATCGTCGAACCCGGCGAAACGGTCGAGATCGGCACTGTCATCGCCAAGGTCGAGACGGAGGCCGAAGAGGGGGAGGTCCCCGAGCTCGACGATGACGACGACGGTCGAGACGCCTCCAACTCCAACGTCGAGTCGGAGGAGACGAGCGCCGAAACCGCGGGCGCCTCGGGCACGGTCGACGTCGATACGGCCGATCCAGCCGCTTCGGCGGCCGGAGGGTCGAGTCGGAGCGAAGCAGTCGTCGCCGAATCGGTCTCGGCCGATCAGCGCGCCCCAGACGAGGACGACTTTCCGAGCCGGGCCGAGCTGAGGCGGACGCGTTCGACCCCGCTGGTCCGGCGCATCGCCGACGAGCACGGCATCGAGGATCTGACCCAGATCGAGGGGTCGGGGCTCTCGGGACGCGTCACCAAAGAAGACATCATGACATACATCGAAGAGGGGCGTCACCTCGAGGCCGAGCGCGAGACGCCCTCCCGCAATGCGACCGAATCGACCCGCTCTCCGTCGCATGCCGATTCCCCCCAACAACGCCCCGAGCCGAGCGGAGAGACCGACGAGCGTCGTCCGCTCCGTCGGGAGATCGAACGGCCCGAGATCGAGGTCGGACCGCGCGATCAGGTCGAAGCGATGGGCCCCCACCGCGAGCGCATCGCCGAACACATGGTGAAGAGCCGCCAAGTCAGCGCTCACGCTCAGACCGTCCACGAAGTCGACTTCTCGAACGTCGTCGACGATCGGAGGGCGCGCAAAGAGGACTTTGCCGAGCGCGACGTGAACCTGACCTACACGGCCTACATCATCAAGGCGGCCGTCGAGGCACTGCTCGAATTTCCCATCGTCAACGCCACCCTCGAGGCCGACGAGGAGCACATCGTCTACCGCGGCGACATCAACGTCGGGATGGCCGTGGCGCTCGAGAAGAGTCTGATCGTCCCGGTGCTGGAGAACGCCGACGAGCTCAGTCTGCTCGGCATCGCCCGTCGCATCAACGACCTGTCCGAACGGGCTCGCGACAAACAACTGAAGACCGACGAAGTCGAAGGCGGGACGTTTACCGTCTCGAACCACGGTGTCTTTGGCCCCGAATTCGGTATCCCCATCATCAACCAGCCGCAGGCGGCGATCATGAGCACCGGAGCCATCAAAAAACGCGTCGTCGTCGACCAGGAGACCGAGGCGATACAGGTTCGACCGACCTCCATCTGGTGCCTCTCGTTCGACCATCGTATCATCGATGGGGCAACGGCGGATCGCTTCATGCGGCACATGCGTCGAACGATCGAAGAATGGTAACTCGCCAAACTTGAATCTCGATCGCCTGTGATCCATCTTCATGCGTTGGCCGACGAGTTCGTCCATCGACGGTGTCTTTTGAAGACAAGGAGCCAATCGTGAGTACGACTGAAATCACTGAAGACAACATCGAAGACAAAGTCTTCGACGACGATCTGCCCTGGATCCTCGATCTCTGGGCCCCCTGGTGTGGCCCCTGCAAGACGCTTGGCCCGATCATCGAGGAGCTGGCCGAGGAGTACGAGGGCGCGGTCAAGGTCGGCAAGATCAATGTCGACGAGGAGCCCGAACTCGCCCAAGCATTTGGCGTCCAGGGCATCCCGATGGTCGTCGCCATGGAGGGCGACGAGCCTCAGGATCACATCGTCGGGTTCTCCGGCGACCGCGAGCCGGTGCGTGACCTGTTCGAGACGATCGCCAACTGATCGAAACCACTGCCAGCGGACCCGAATCGGCCGCGTTCCGACTCCTGTAAGGGGGGCGGAATGCGGCCGATCGACTATGGCCTCCCCGTGCACATCGGTCCCATGCCCGTGTGTCTCCGGGCTGGCTGTCCTCCGGAATTTCCCGGCGTCCCTCGAAGGACTCGCTCCATCTCTGTCTCGGGGCGCAGAACGCGTGCCCCGAGCCCTTTCTCGCCATGGCGCCAACGGGCAGCGAGCTTCGAAGCTCGTCGAATCTCCCGTTCGGCATCCCGATGCATCGTCAAGATGGGTTCACGAACACCGGGACGATGCAGCGCGGGGAGAGCCTGCAGACGAGCAGCCCGGGTTGTTCGAGGCGCCGAGTGACATGGTATCTCACGGACATCTCGATCCGCGCTCTGTTCACCACGGAGTGCCATCGGCAACCGTGGGTCCACCTCTGAGTGGACGAGCCGCGAGGCCGCTCACTTCACAGATACCGTGGGTGCCGTCAGCGAAAGTCAGGCAGCATGTTCGGGCTCGAATGGCTCTTCGTTGCTCCAGACGCCGTGATGAGTCCCCCACGAGCTGTGATTGCACTCCTCATGACGTCTCTCGTTGCCTTGAACGCCAGTTTGTGCAAGATTGAAAGCGTTGTGATTGAACGCGTCTTCGACCGACCTGTCGCCGTCCTCTCTCCCATTTGACACGGACCCATGACTCAAGTCACTGAAGCGGGGATTCAGACCCTACCCGACGATCAGCGCGAACGTCTCGAGACGATCCTCGACGAACTCGAACCCCTGGCCGAGAGCAAACTGGCTCAGGCCCTCAACTACCTGAACCAGATCCTCCGCAACATCCCGGATGGCGACGACTACGATCGATTGCGGGGCGCACTGCTGGCGCGGCGCGCGGCCCTCGAGCTCGATGCGGGCCGAGATGCGAGCGCTCGCGAGGACATCGAGCGCGCCATGGAACTCGGATGGCACGACATCGAGGCCTACGTGACGGCCGGATGGGCCCACTACGCGACCGACCGCGAGGGCCGAGCCCGAGAGTACTTCGATGACGCCATCGAGGTCGCTCCCGATCATATTTCCGCGCTGACCGGTCGGGCGATCGCCCTGATGGAGATCGACGAGCTCGAGCTCGCTCTCGCCGATCTGACCCATGCACTCAACCTCGACCCCGACGATCCCGAACTGCACGCGCTCCGATGCGAGGTCCACGTGGGGATGCAAAACCTCGATCGTGCCGAGGACGACATCGATAAGGCCCGTGAACTCGCCCCGCACGACCCGGAACATGCTCTGACGTCGGCGCGCCTGCTGACAGTGCTCGGACGCCCCGACGAGGCACGCGAAGACATCGAAGATGCCATCCAACAAGAGGCCGGGCTGGAATCCCTCCTGCTCTACAGCTATCTGCTTTTGCTGGCCGGTGACGACGAAGAGGCGAGACGATACGCCATCCGTGCCTCGAATCAGTATCCCGACGAGGCGTTCGCCTTCGTCCAACTCGTGCACGTGGAATTGGCCGAGGGCAATATCTCGTTGGCCAAAAAGGCCGCCGATCGTGCCGTCAAACTCGACTCCAGTCTGCCCGATGGCTACCGGGTGCGCGGCGCGACGCTCCAGATGATGGGCGAACCCGAGCAGGCCCGCGACGATCTCGAACGAGCCAGCCAGGCCCCGGCCGAACTTCCGATGTTTCTACTCGGCACCTTCTACGAGCACTTCGAGACCTCGGGATTTCACCGGACGATGATGAACCGCATCCGTCAGCGGACCCAGTCGTCGACGGGCCCCGGCGACACAGAGGCGGGGGCCGGGGCCGAGGCCGGACCGGCTGGCGGCGCCCCCCCCCCGGGATTCGACGATCTCGACCCAGCCAGCATGATGGGCGAGATGTTCGACGAAGAGGGCGAGCTCGACGATCGCGTCAAACCTCTGCTCGAGATGGCGCTCAACAACGCGCCCGACATCCTCGAGCAGATGCCCCCGGGGATGCTGGAGCGCTTCGGCGGCGTCGATCCCGATCGCCTCGACGAGGTCGACTTCGACGAGCTCTCCTCCGACGAGCTCGAACAGCAAATGCAGCAGATCTACCAGATGCTCGAGTCGGGTCAGAACCCCTTCGACCTCTTTGGAGGGGGGTTCGGTCCGGGCGACGATACCGATTCGAACGACGATTGAACGCCTCACGAGCGCGTCCTTCGCGGCGTCTGGACAACTCGTCGCCGATATACGATAACCTGCATGCCATATACGTCACCGGTCCGAGATGCCGGTGAACTCGTTCCTCTCCGATTCTCCAGTCCAGCACCTATGTCTAAACTCGTCGTCGTCGAGTCGCCCTCCAAGGCCGAAACGATCGAAAAATACCTGCCGGATGCTTTCAAAGTCCGGGCGTCGTCCGGCCACATCCGCGACCTCCCCGACAACAAGAGCCAATTACCGGAACGCTATCAGGATCGCTCGTGGGCCAACCTGGGCGTCAATACCGAAGACGAGTTTCAGCCGGTCTATGTCGTCCAGAGCGCGCAGTCGGGCGAGGCAATCAGCAATCTCGAGGAGGCGCTCGAAGGAGCCGACGAACTCTATCTGGCGACCGACGAAGACCGCGAGGGCGAGGCCATTAGCTGGCATCTACTCGAGGTGCTTCAGCCCGACATCCCGAGCCATCGGATGGTCTTCCACGAGATCACCCAATCGGCGATCGATGAAGCTCGACAGAGTACGCGAGATATCGACCATCATCTGGTCGAGGCTCAGGCAGCGCGACGCATCCTCGATCGTCTCGTCGGCTATCCTCTCTCGCTGCTAGTCTCCAAAAAGATTCGCTATGGTCTCTCGGCGGGTCGCGTCCAGTCGGTCGCCGTGCAACTCATCATCGACAAGGAACGAGAGCGGCGGCGATTCGAGTCGGGGACGTACTGGGACATCGACGCCAAGTTGAGTGAGCACCCAGACGATGCCGACGAGACGGATGATGAACCTCGAACATTCGAAGCTCAGCTCGTGTCGGTCGACGGAACGCAGCTCGCCACGAGCAATGACTTCGACGATCTGACGGGCCAGATTCCGGACGACAAGGACGTGCTGTTGCTCGACGAGGAGGAGGCCAATCGCCTCCAGCAGGCGATTGTCGGCGAAGCGTTCGAGGTCCAGTCGATTCAGACCCGGACGTACACGAAGTCGCCGTCCCCGCCCTTTATCACCTCCACACTTCAACAGCAGGCGGGGAGCCAGCTCAATTTGTCGGCCAGCCGCACCATGCAGATTGCCCAGGATCTGTATGAAAACGGGCTCATCACGTACATGCGGACCGACAGTGTCAATCTCTCCGACCAGGCGGTGCACGCGGCGCGAGGGGCGGCCGAAAAGCTCCATGGTTCCACCTACGTCGCCGACGAGCCCCGTCACTATCAGTCCGACTCCGACAGTGCCCAGGAGGCCCACGAGGCCATTCGACCGACGGGCGATCAGTTCAAACACCCCAGCGAAACGAACCTGTCGGGTCAGAAGTGGCGCCTCTACAACATCATCTGGAAGCAGACGGTTGCCTCGCAGATGGCCGACGCTCGCAAGACGAGCGTCCGCGTCGATCTGGGCGTCGAGGCCGACGGTCAGCATCTCGTCTTTCGGGGTGGTGCCCGACGACTCGACTTCGCGGGATTCAAAGGCGTGTACGTGCCCCCGGGTGAACAGCCGGAAGCCTCTCTGCGCGACGAGCCCTCTCCGCTGTTGGACCTCGACGAGGGCGAGTCGGTCGAGTGTCACGGCACCGAACCGAAGAGCCACGACACGCATCCGCCCAATCGATACACGGAGATGAAGCTCATCAAAGAGCTCAAAGAGGAGGGCGTGGGACGTCCCAGCACGTACGCGACGATCATGGACAAAATCACGCGCGACGAGCGCTACGCCCGCAAGAAGGGGCAGTCGTTGATTCCGACCTACACGGGATTTGCGGTGACAGAGCTTCTCGAGGAGCACTTCCCGGGTCTGGTCGACGTCAACTTCACCGCCGACATGGAAGACGAGCTCGACGCCATCGCCCGAGGTGAAACCAGCAAGGTCGAGTACCTCCACAAGTTCTACCGGGCCGACGGCGCCTTCCACGATCAGATCGAGGATGCCGAAGAGACGATCGATCCGAACGAGGCGCGCATCGTCGAGCTCGAAGACTTTCCGGCCACGCTGCGGGTGGGGCGCTACGGGCCGTACGCCGAGAT
>JAQCND010000481.1 GCA_028274765.1 Bradymonadaceae bacterium | reverse complement strand
GGAGAGTTGTTTGATCTCGGCAAATCCGGCGGCCTTCAGTTCGTTGTGAAACGCCGTAAAGAACGCCCCTGCTTCGTTCGAACGGATCGGATGACTCCGCCGTACTTCCATCTGAGCGTTCTCCCCCCCTGCGATTCTCAGTAGAATGGCCGTTCTCTCGCCTTCGGGTGTTCCCTCGATCCATCCCGAAGGACGCTGCACCTGCAATCCGGGGGGATCGATCACGATGACGTCACCCGAAATCGACTCAGGGAACGATGCGCCCTCGGACGATGTCTCCTGGCCGTTCACCGCGCCGGGCGAGAGGCTTATCACACACGCCACGAGCCCTGCGGCGAACCACTCGAGGTCCCAGCACGACGGCTCGAAGACGAGATGTAATCGGCGATATCTCAACACTATGTCCTCGAAGAAGCGGCTCGAGGCAACTCCCATGATCGTGAAAACCGGAGCGGCCCCTCGTCGGAGCCGCTCCGGCTTCGAGCATGACCATTTATCGTTCGATATCATTCACTTTCGCCGCCCTCGTTGCTACCGTCGCCGCTATCGTCGGTCTCAGTGAAGGTCATGTTTTTGACGACCTGTTTGAAGTCACCGATGTACTTGTCCTTCTCGACTTCCTGCATGTAGCCGACGGCCAGCCAGGCGGTGCTCTCGCGGAGAAACTCGAAGACGACCACGTTCAGCGTAACGCCCGAGTGCTTGAACGTGTAGTTCGTCTGAGTGCCCTCGACATCGCCGATCGTGGTCTCGGTCTCGGACGTCTTCTTGAAATCGGAGTCAGTGAGCGTCTTGTGGAACGTCTCGAAAAAGACGTCCGAGACGTCTTTGGTCATCAGCTTGGTGCCGACGACCTCGATCTGACTCTGCGATCCGCGGTGTTTGAAGTTGGCGACGGCCTTGTCCTTGCCCTGCGTCACCTCCCACTTCTCGGGGGGTTCGATCTCGACGCCAAACTTGTCGTTCGTGACGGGCCCTCCATTGCCCTCGTCTTGTGCGAAGGCCATCGAGGAGCTCGTCAACACGAGCAGAGCGATCGTGACAATGCGAGCGAATTTCATACTTGGACTCCTTTACCTACGGGTACCGCGGACCAGGATGCTTCCCACGTGCTGACAAGACGTACATATAGCAAGCATGTCGGATAGAAGCAACGAATGTTCGTGTCAAATCGAGGGGAATGGCGTACATGGGACGATGGCTCGGGGCTACTCGTATACCGTGGAATACGCCGTCGCAAGACGCGTGCGGTCGACCGACTCGATGATCGGCCGGCGGGGCCGCCGGCGCTCCCAACTACGCGTCGTCGAGATCCCATGGACCTGAGTCATCCCCCGATGGCTCGGCGCCGACCGAACGTGTTGCATCGAGGCGAAGAGGTGATAGATCCCAGACGTGTGTCACTTCGAGCATCAACGCCTCCCCGACACTCGCGGAATGCCCGCCGTGTCCCGTCTTCTCACCACCTGGATCACCGCCAGTCTCGTCGTTGCGGCGACTCTCGTCGGGTGTCGAGCCTCTTCGACACCCGGGATCGAAAGCGGTTCCACCGATTCGGCTCCGACGACCGTTCCCGCCCCCCCATCGAGCCCGACGAACACCTCGATGTCCTCCTCCCCCTCTACAAATCCACCGACGGAGGCACCGGCAAACGGCAAGAAAGCCTCGCGACTCAAAGTCGAGACACTGAACTTTGGAACGGCCGAGGCGTATCGCGCTCTCCAGAACAATTTTGACGGGTTCCTCGAGCGCCAGCCGCTCGGGTTTTCCTGGCAATCGCTCGTCGAGTTCCGGGATGAGGCCGACGCCTGGCTCCGACGCTCCCAGAGTTTTCCGACTCGACTCGCCGACATGTCCCCCGTCGGGGTCGTAGGGACGACGCTCCCGCTCGTGATCGTCGGGTTGTTCGTCTGTGGATTTTCCATTCTCAGTCGTCAGGTCGGGAGTATCACGCATCGTCTTCAGGCTCGGATTCATCTCCCGCTGTCGAGATGGACGACGCGTCTGCTGCGGGGAAGCGTGTTGGTAGTGGGACGACTCGTACCGGTCGGCGTGCTCCTGGTGGCGAGTTATTTCCCCGTACAGGCCGTCTTCGACCGCGCGCTCTGGACCCGTCTGATCTCGGAGACGCTGTGGGTGTTGCTCGCCTATCGCGGTGTGGCGAGTGTGATATCGGTGACGATCAGCGGTCGCATCATCGAGTTGCCCGACGACGAGGGAGAGCGGCTCGAGCGAGCCGGGATCGCCGGGGCACGCATCGCCTTCGGATTCATTCTGGTGCTCGCTCTCTTCGAGACGGCCCAGGTATCGGACGATCTCTCTCACTTCGGTCGTTTTCTGTTCCGCTGTACGTTCGTGGCGTTCCCGATTTACTGTTATTTCCTTCGAGTCGCCGTTTTGGATCTGTTGCCCGACGAGCTCGATTCGCGGTTCTACGGCGTGTATCGACAGTTCGTCGAGCGCAATTTCAACGTGCTGATGTTCGGGACGGCGGCGCTTCTGACTTTCCGAACCGCCGGCTTCTTTCGAGCCTCGAATTTCCTGCTCGTTCGGGGGTACGCTATTCTCGGGATGATGCTGGTCGTCTTCCTCATCGATGCCGGCGTTCGACGACTTCTGAGGCGTCGAATCGACTTTCTGGCCCCTGACGAGGACCGAGAGGCCGTCCTCGAGCAGACCGATCGGAGTCGACTGAGTCGTCGGGTGCAACAACTGGTCACCGTGGCAATCGTCGTCGCCCTCGTGGTCGCGACGCTCGATCTTCTGCTGTTGCTGGAGCCCGCCCTGATCATCCTGCGCACCCCGTTTTTGGCCATCGGTCAGGCCGAGATCTCCTTTCTGAGCATCGTCAACCTCGGATTCATCGTCTTCGGCACCGTGCTGTTCGTGAAGCTGTTGCGGGCACTTCTCAACAGCCGGATCTATCCGGTGCTCGAGGTCGATGTCGGGGTCGCCTATGCGATCAACACGATTCTCAAGTATATCGTGGGACTCATTGCGTTCTTTCTGGGGATCTCGGCACTCGGAGTCGATCTGACGGCTGTGACCGTCGTGCTGGCGAGTCTCGGGGTCGGCATTGGATTCGGCCTCCAGACCCTCGTCGAGAATCTCATCTCCGGATTCATTCTTCTCTTCGGGCGATCGGTCCAGAAGGGCGATTACATCACGGTCGAGGGGACATACGGCCAGGTCGACGCCGTCGGCGCCCGAAGTGTCGTCATCAAGACACCCGACAACTACGAGATGCTCATTCCCAGCAAGGAGATCGTCGGGGGACGCATCATCAACTGGACGTACGAGGACAACTCCGTTCGAGCCAGTTTGCCGGTCGGAGTCAGCTATGATGCCGATCCCGAGTACGTCAAAGGCGTGCTCATCGACGTATGCAACCGGCACGACCTCGTACTCGATACCCCCGAACCTCGAGTTCATCTCACGGACTTCGGAGACAATTCGGTCAACTTCGAGCTTCTCTTCTTCTTCGACTGCCGCGACATTACCGAACGGAAGCTCATCGGGGAGATGAACTTCCACGTGTGGCATGCCCTTCAGGAGGCGGAGATCGAGATTCCATTCCCGCAACGAGATCTCCACATCAAGCCGAATGGTGACGAGGAACCACTCGAGCTCCACCGCGGCGAGGGACTCGAATCGGGCGATACCTCGAAGACGGGCTAAGCTCGCATTTCGAAACCTCGTCGAACGTCTTGGCGACGATCATTGTGGTCGACACAATCCTCTGAGTGCCCATTTCCAGCCGACTTGGTCTGAAGAGCAGAAGATGTTGAAACCAGCTCTAAGCTGGGGGTTCGCCATTTTGAATGGGTCACTCCTATGCGTGTTCGGATAAGCGTACTTCCGCCCCTGCGGGGCTCGAATCAAGGTGCATCCCGCGTTTTGCTCTCCAGGCTCACACCCGAAGCTGTAGACTGACGCCGCCTTCGGCGGCTCGGAAGATGGACGCGACCTCGGAGAGCATACGCTGAAACGAACACGCGTGGGGTCACTCCACTCGTGTTCGTTTTGGCGTACTGCCGCCTCTTCGGAGCTCGAACGTGATAGATATCAGCATTTGGACGCCGGGCTTCCGCCCGGAGCTATCCGCTGCCGCCCCCTTCGGCGACTCGGAAAATGGCCGCTTCAACGGAGGGAATATGCTAAAGCGAACACGCGTGGGGTCACTCCAAAAGGGACTGAGGAGGGGGGGACGTGTTGGGGGCCAGACCCTGGTTTCGGAGGGGTTGTCAAAAGGAATCGAATGTCTGCCTCTTCCCTCCAGTCGAGGGCATCGGAGCATGGCGAAAGTCCAGTCCAAGAGTCCGTTTCAACACGTCGATATGGGACCTGGAGCGCCGGCGGCCCGCCGGCCTGACAACCAGTCTTGAAATCCACTCCGAATGGCTCGCGTCGACCTATTGGGGGAGACTCTCCCGGAGATCGCCGACAAACCGGGCGAGCCGACTCGAAAGATCGGAGTCGCGTCCCTCGATCAGCCAGACGATGGCCGACCCCACCAGGATGCCGTCACAGCAGGTGGCGACGGCACTCGCCTCCTCGTCGGTCGAGATCTTCATCGAGGCGACGACGGGGCGATCGGTGTGCTGGCGCAGTGTCTGCATCGACGCTTCGAAGTCGTGGCGCGAGAGGGTTAGCTCGCCCCCGGAGTGGCCCGTCCAGATGACGTACGTCTCGCTCTCCGATGCCATCATCTCGATGCGATCGGTCGGCGTCGTCGGGGCGACCATCGGGAGCATGGAGAGCCCCCGCGTATCGAGACGCGCTCGCAGATCGCCAGATTCGTCCCAGGGAAGATCGGCGACCATTACGCCGTCGAATCCGACGTCCGCGACGAGCTCGACGAAGCGATCTTCGCCGAGCGCCAGAATGGGATTGTAGTAACTCGAGGCGATCAGAGGCGTATCGTGGGTCGCCCGGAAGGAGGCCGCGATCGTCCGGACGTCCTGCCAGGAGACGTCCTCTTGGAGGGCGCGCTCGAATCCCCGCCGGATGACGGGTCCGTGGTAGGTGGGCTCGGAGAAGGGGACGAGTAGTTCGATGACGTCGGCGCCCGCATCTGCAATCGTCTGCATGTGCTCGACGGTCGCCTCGACGAAGGGATCACCGGCGACGAGAGCGCACATGAGAATGGAGGGTCCCCCCTCGGCCCGTCGTTCGGTCAACGTGCGCAGTCGATCACTCATGGGGATCTCCTTCGGGCTCCGTCGATTCGAGGCGATCCAGGTCACGCATGCCCGATCCCGAGATCCCGACGACGACCGTCTCGTCGGGCCCCAGAGTGGGGGCGAGCTTGAGGGCGTAGGCGATGGCGTGGGCGGATTCGAGCGATACGAGGATCCCCTCCGACTGCAGGAGTTGTCGGGCCGCCGAAAGGGCCTCCCGATCGGTGACGGCCACGTAGTGAACGTCCCCCGATTCGGCCCAGGCGGCATGCTGAGGGCCGACGTTGGGCACACAGAGCCCGGCTGCGATACTCGAGGGCGAGCCGATCTGGCCGTGCTGATCCTGGAGTAAAAACGAATACGTTCCCTGAAAGACGCCGGGACGACCGTAGGTCAGACTGGCGGCATGTTCGCCATCCTGTCCGGGGCCTCCCGCCTGGACGCCCACCAACTGGGTCGATTCTCGGTCGACGAACGGCTCGAAGAGTCCCACGCCGAAGGAGCCGCTGCCGATGGGGGCCACGAGATACTCGGGCTCGACATGCTGACGCTCGAGCTGGACCTTCAGCTCCGCCCCGATCGTCGAAAGGGCGTGTTCGATGATCCGAGGATACGGGTCCGCCATCGCCAGCGAACTCGGACAGTACAGCTCGGAATCGGCATGCGTCGCCCAGTGGCCCATCGCCTCGGCGCAGGCCACCTTGCGGCCTCGATTCGACGTATCGACCGTCTCGACGATGGCGCCGAGCTGATGGAGATGCTGCATCGAGAGCGATTCGGATTCGAGATCCTCTCGTCCCACGAAAATGCGACTGCGAAGGCCCATCGCGCTCCCGATCGAGGCGAGCGCGACGCCGAAGTCTCCGGTCGCCGTCTCGCCGACGAGCCACTCGTGTCCCAGTCGCCGAGCCAGCAGGCCGTAAACGACGGCCATGTTGGCAGTAAACGACCCACCTTGGAGGAGATCTTCGCGCTTGGCGAGGAGCTGTCCCCCTCCGATGTCGTCGGAGAGTTCCTCGAGTGGTGTCAGGGGAGTGGGGCGCCCGAGACGACGATCGAGCCACGACTCGTAAGACTCGCGAAACGACTCGTCGTTCTGGACCTCGTCGAAGGCCTGGTGGAGTGTCTCGAGCGGATGCCAGAGCGCTTCAGCGACGTAGCGCCCGCCGAACCGACCGTATCTGCGTTCAGAGTTATCTCGTGTCATCGATGACCGGCTTCGAGGCGGCGCTGAGCACAGTCGAGAAAGCTGTTGATGCCCTTTCGAATCTGCCGAGCAACGATCGGCTCGAGGGCACTCCCCATGAGGCTGGGAATGCTGACTTCGGCGGCAATCGTCTCCTCGTATTCGACGCGCGTTCGCTCGTCGCCGATGGCCTCGAAGGTCGCCTCGCCCTCGGAGCGCATGTTGCCATCGCCGACCGTCGTCCAGGTTACACGGGCGTCTCCTCGATCGTACTGGACTTCGTAATGCCCCTGGAATCCCACACCTTTGGCGGACATCTCCTCGAGCGTCCACGCCCACGTATGGTCGTCGACCTGTTCGATCGATTCGACTTCGTCGACGCACTCGTGAAAGCGTTTGGGATTCGAGAAGTAATCCGCGACGTCCGCGAGGGGGGCGTCGATGGTGTAATGGCGAGAGGCTTCACCTTCGAGCCAAGTCATGACGACTCCTGGAAGGTCGAGTGACGACACGCGAAGCGATTCGAATGGCGCGTGATTTGGGCGATGGATTCACTGACAGCGCCGATCGTCGGGGCCACACTTGAAGCGAATGTGCGAATGATCGTCGTGTCCGCCGACGTGTCGAATGATGCCCTTCGATTGATATCGAGGGCGAGGATACTGCATGAGATCTTTGAGCTCCGATTGGGTGTACCCAATCGATCGCGCGTACTCGTAGAGCTGCTTCTGAAGCTCGTAGATGACGAAGATATACTCGATCTCGCCGGTGTCGATGAGCGTCTTGAGGAAGTGCCAGTTTTTTCGAGCGTCGAACGTCTCGGGGGTCATCTCGCGAAATCGCTCCAACTGGACGTTCCCTCGATGGTAGAAGCCAACATCGGCGTCTCGCCCCGACTCGTGGCTCTTGTGGGGCGGCATTGGACCTCCCTGTTTGTGGCTGAGGTCTCCGACGATCAGATCGGGCGAACGGGGCCAGCGCGCCTGGACGTCGGCGGCGGCGGCTTTCAACAGATCGACAACACGCTGCGTTCCATACGCCTCGGCGACGTTGACGATTTCGAATCCCTCGGCCCGTCGAAGGGGTACGCCGTTGTAGAGTCGGCCGTTGGAGGCTTGCCCCCATGAGACGGACTCGCCGTCTCGGCCCGGTACGTAGAGTTTGAGGCGGTCGCCGAGCTGGAGGTAGCGAGGATCGAGGTCGGGGTTCCACTGCTGGATCTGGCGTGCCGAGACGTGGTAGCGGCCGGCAATCTCCGAGAGCGTATCCCCCTTTTGAATGACGTGGACAACCGGGAGCGGCTTGTCGTGGTCGCTCTCGACCTTCTCGTCGGATTTGACGATGAGCTTCATGCCCTCTCGAGCTTCGCCCAGCTCGAGATCGTTCCACCCCTCGAGCTTCGAGACGGAGACTCGCTCGCGGAGTGCAATGCTTCCGAGCGTCTCGCGAGATGTCACCTCGATGCGCTCGATGTCGTCGTCACTGGAGGACGATGCCGTCTCTTTCGAGGTATCGTCGCCTCCGTCTTCTTCAGCCCCGGCGGGGAGGGCGAACAGACAGATGCATCCCAGCAAAGAGAGAGGGAGCCACTTGGTATTGTTCTGCCACATCGTCGTCATCGGTCGCGTGATTGCCCGGTTCGCATGCATGTTGCGTCATCGTCGATCGGGGAAAAGCCTCGATCTGTTGGTATCGATGCAGTGCGAAGAGGTCAAGGTCGTCTCGGATGACGTAGAGGCATGCTCACCCGTTCGGGCGAAGTTCGCCGCCGGCGAGAGACCTTCTCGGACGGTCGACATGGAGGAACAGTCGGAGCGTACGTCTCGACGAGATGGGTCCTCGATCGCGTCACTCCCCCATCGAGGGGGATGAAGCGAGAGGCCAGCAAAGGAGCTCACGTCCAAGAGGCACAGGCACGTCACAAACATACAAAAGCGACCCCAGGGGACGTCAGCGGGCGTGACGCGACGCCGTGACAAGTCCCTTACAGATCGTGATGGCATTCTCGACGTGATCGAGATGGTGGACGAATGGCTTGTCGATTGCTATGAGAAAAAAGGATAGACCTCTTCAGGGGGAACTACCATCGAGGGGCGATCTTCATATTCGGGCTATCCCCCTCGAGATCGTCATTTGATTTCCGCCTTGCGAGCCGAGGCTCGACCGATGGAGACATCTCCTCGTCAATCGTACGCGTATCGACTGGCCATCCTCCTGTCGCTCGTCTGCGTGACACTCGCCACGCAGAATTGCGACCGGCAATCCAAGGGTGACATCCCATCGACCGCCCAGAAACGCCTCAGCTCGATGGTCGAGTCTCTCCCTCCCGATACGGGAGCCGTCGGGGTAGTAAGCGACTTGAAGGGATTTCAACAGACCAGCGACAGTCTCCAAGACAACCTGGACGACATCATCCCCGTCACCGGCATGGTCGAGCGCAACATCCAGGAGCGGTTCGGGGTCAATCTCAGTACCGAGAGTCTCAAGCAAGCGGGAGTGGCGCCGGGAGGAGGCCTGTCCGTGGCCGATGTTCGGGGACGGCCCACCCTTTTGACGTATTACAAGGACAGGCAGAAATTCGAGAGTCACCTGACTGAGCAGGTCCAACAATCCTTCGGAATCCAGGGGGCTCCGTCCTCGACATCCGTCGGTGATCACAAGTTGAAGGCCCTCGGTGACAAGGAGGGACAACGAGTCGCATGGGGATATCAGGGACGTCTCGCCGTCGTCGCTTTTCCTCAGGCTCCCTCGGCTCCGGCGTCCGCGACGGTGACCTCGGCGGTCCAGAGCGTGCTGAGCACCCAACCCGAGGATTCGTTCGCGCGTCAAGATGCCTTCGAGCGGTTCCGCTCGTCGGCCTCGGAGCATCAGTCGTTCGTGTTCTTCAACACGAATGGCCTCGCCGATCGCATCCTCGACAATGCCGAAGAACAATCGAACCCCTCCACCCAGCGTCGTTCGGCCCAGTTTCTAAAGCAGAACTTCGATGGATTCGGAGGCACGCTGGAGTCGGCATCATCGGGGATCGGGCTCGATCTCTGGCTGGGCCTGGCGCCCGATGTCTCGAAATCCCTCCATCGCCTCCAGGGCGAGGTAGTCGAGACCGATTGGACCCCACTCGCCACCGATCAGACCGTGGTGGGCCTCCGGATGGGATTCCCGCCCGGGGGAGCACTCGAAGCCGCACTCAATCAGTCGACCGACCGAGAACGGCGAGCCGTCGAACGACGTCTCCAGCGCCTCGGCGACACGATCGGGCTCGATCTCCAGGCGGACGTACTCGATCATCTCTCCGGCGAAATGGGGATGTTTCTGTACGGATTCGGGCCGAAAGTCGGGCTCCGAAGTCTACAGGGCAATCCCAATGAGCTACTCCGGCAGACGGGGTTGATCGTCGCCGCGACCTTCGACGATGCCGGTGCACTGCGAGATACGCTCGGGAAAGTCGCCGACAACAACGGCTTTTTGAACTACCGGAGTCTCGAATCCGACGACGGATCGACGGTCGACTCGATCAAGGTGCTCGAATTCACGAACAACGAGAAGGCCGAGGGGATGAATGGCCTGATGGGGGCCGCACTGGCGGAGATGCCCATCAAATTCTATGCATATCAAAAACAGCTCGTCATCAGTACGACGGCCATCGGCGAGTCCTCGATGCGCGGCTATCTGACCGGTTCGCGGGACGAGGCCTCGCCCCTCTCCAAGTCCGACTCGCTCGAGCTCGGCGCTCAATTTGCCTCGGCATCCAAGTTGAGCGGACTCTACCTCAACATGCCCCGGGCCAAAGACATCCTCAAGGATAAATTGCCCCCACTTCCCGCCATCAATCGAGTCTTCAACCAGCTCGAAGAAATCCTGGTGACGATGACGCCGCGCGAGCGGGCTGCGACTCTCCATCTCGAGATCGCCCGTACCCCTTCGGAGTGAGGTGAGCCGAATGCATGCCTCCGATCCGTCTGGCTGACCTCGTCAGAAGCCTCGAGCTCCATCGAGTCTATCGGGAGAGCGAGCGCCGAGGGCATCCACTCGTGCCCGGGCACCAATTCCAACGTCGTCGAACAGGACTGCGCTCGGGCGCGAAGCGACAATGGCGGGGGCGTCAGTCCCCGCCTACTCGTGTTCGTGTTAGCGTGCGATCGTTATCTTCGGGGCTCGACGGCGACATCTCGTGAGATACTCGGATTGGGAGCCCAGGTGTGCGGAGCCCGGAGCTCGCCAGCTCGAACGCGAGCTCGCACGGCGTCGGGCTGTTGGCACGACATGTTGTTCGAGCCGATCGACCCTTATTTGAGCAGAAGTCGAAAGATCTCCTGCAACCCGTCGGGATCGGGGGCTTCGAGGTGGGCACTGAGTCGCCGGATCACTTCGACGCGCACGTCACCGGGAAGGGGCTCGTCGGCAAGGGTCTCCAGTACGTGTCGACCGACACGTTCGATTTCCGGAGTTTGGGTTGCCTCCTCGGGCGATGCAGATGGCTCGTCCCGCGTCGAATCATCTCGGGTCGTCTCGTCCGTTCGGGGGGAGAGATCGACAGCGGAACGTCCCCCGAGAGTCTCGAGCTCCCGGTCGAACACGGCTTCCAGCTGTTGAAGAGGCCCCCCTTCCGATGGCAGATCGGGAGGCGATTCGTCTCCCGGGCCCGACCTCGACAGATCGTGGCCCGCCTCGAGGGTGGCATACAGCGATCGAAGCGGCTCGGGAGCTGTTCTACGGTCGAGAGGCTCCTGGAGGGCGCGAGGGACGGTCGCCCGCTCGAGGTACCTCTCGAGCACGTCGACGGGATCGTCGATCTCGTCGGATGTCAGCGGCTCGGGAAAGGGGGCGAGATGAGCCCCGTACGTGGTGCGTTCGCGAGCCCGTTCGACTCGATCGCGGAGCGTCTCGAGCGGGTTGGGCCGAGAGGTTGGAGGTGGCGTCGAACGAGAGGCAGTCATGGCTCCTCGGCGGGGGACGGATGTGGGCTGTACAGTGAGTGGATCGCGATTATGTTTGCTGTTGCGACGGAGGATTCGCGCTGCGAATGTTCGTCGCTGTCCGAAACGCGAGTTCCAGTTGGGACTCGGTGGCGAGAGGCGATGCCGAGCAATTCGACCCACGTCGAATCTCGACAGACCCACTCGGCCAACCCGGATCTCGAGCGAGATTGGCCTCTCTCGAGATCCGGCCCTCCGTTTCGAGGGATATGCCCCGGACTCATCGTGCGGGGTGTCATCGATTCGACGTCCAGTATCGTCGAGCTGACGGGCGGTTGGCCGTCCCGAAGTTCGGCGGCGAGACAGCGAATCGCGACTCACACCTTCAGGAGGTTGTTGTGATGGGAAACGAATTTGTCTCGACTTTGATTTACGCCCTCTTCATCGGTTTGCCCGTGGCGTTCGTACTCGCCGCCGTCATTGCGAACGTTCGCAAAAATCACGGGTTCGATATCGAAGAAGAGTGAGTCATCGTCTCTCTCCGACAACGTCCATCCCGAGTAGACATCCCAATCCATTTGACGTCGACGGTCAACCGGAGCCGCGGGGCTTATTCGAGTCCCGCGGCTCGCCCTGATCGAGACCCTGTTTGTGACCTGTGAAGATGCAGGACACACCCCGGCGTTGCAACTCAGAGCAGAGGGACCGTCTCGGCTCGAATGGGTGTGAAGGGCGCCTGCTGGGGCACCATGCCTCCGAAGAGCCGCGTAAACGAGGCATTTCGAAAGATCAAAAAAGCACTTCCGTCGTCGCGCCGAAGATCGAGATAGAACTTTCGCATCAACTTGTCGTGTCCCAGAGTAAATCGTTCACCGTCGTCCGACGTTGAATGGCCATGGATTTTGAGCTCCAGGGACGATGCAGTTGGGGAGGCTTTCTTTTTGAGCGTTACGGCTCCGGTTTGCTCACGGTACGCCTCCTTGAAGTACTCGCTGATTTTTCGATACGAGGCCGCCATCTCGTGTTTGAAGTCGAGACGCGAATGAACAGCAATTTCTTCGACGTTTTTGACTTCCCAGGGGAGCGTCAATGGGGTGTTCTCGTACGTGCCAAAATCGATCAATTCCGACGTCTGAAATTTGCGGGGGGTATAGGGCGCATCTGTCGACGACGGAGACTGAGCCCGGACATCTCCAGAGAGCAGTCCCCCCGTGACGACCAGCACGAGGCCGACGAGGCTCGAAAGTGTTCGATGAGAATGGAGGATGGCACGGCGAGGAACTGGCATGGTCCCTCCGGGCATGTTTGGAGTGCATGGCCGGACGATGAGCGACCGAAACCGACCCGAATGGGAGGACGAGTGCGGAAGGAGGGATTCGAACCCTCATGTCCCGTTAGGGACACTGGCTCCTGAGGCCAGCGCGTCTACCAGATTCCGCCACTTCCGCTCAATCCCATGAAGACGTCTGCAATAGCGCAAGACGCCGGGGAAGCTTTTATTTACACGGGGGATGGTGTGCTGTCAACGATCTTTCCATAGTACGCGAGGGAGGATTCGAACCCCCGACCTTCGCCTCCGGAGGGCGATGCTCTGTCCAGCTGAGCTACTCGCGCCCGCGATGACCTCTCACAAGAGAGGGCCTGCCCCGTCTAACGCAGGGCAAGCAGGATTGCAAGATAGCTCGTCGTGTCGCGAACGCACTCGTCGTGACGGGTCCGCTCGGATTCCGTGGGATACGCCATGGTCCAACGCTTGCAGTCGACAGCCGAGATGACCGGCCGGCGGGGCTCTAGAGTCGGTTTCACACTTGGTTGCTCTTCAACACCCAGGCCGGCGGGCCGCCGGCGCTCCCGGGAGGACACTCCGCCGAGAGCCCACGGCTCTGAGCCACATCCGTCTCGGCCCTCCATTTGCCTTTCGACGCCACGATCTGCTCCGGGAATGTGCCGACCATCGTGTGCGAAACGTGCATGGAGCATTGTATTCGACTTCGTGTTCGGTCCGCATCGTTCTCGCCCTCGGATGCATCTCATATGCGAGCACTCGTCGCATTCGTCTCGACGTCTCTTCAGTGATAAACGAGAGCCTCGTGCCGCGCCTGCCACACATCGTTCGCTGGGAGATGGGACTCGTTGTGGGACTCGTGCTCCTCGGAGGCTGTCAGTCGACCTCGAACGCCTCCAATCCTCCTCCCTCATCCTCCGCCTCGAGCTCTTCACAAGATGACATGTCCGATCCCCTGGAGCCCCTTGCCTGGGAGAAACGTCCCGTCGTCCTCTTCGCTTCTCATGCCGATCAAAAGACTTACGACTCACAGAATGAACTCCTGCAGGAGCACACCTCCGGGGTCGAGGAACGACATATCGCCATCTTTCGGGTGATCGGGCTCGGAGAGGAACACGGAGGGTCGGGACAGGGACCCGACGGCGAGCTTGCAGCGGGCGAAGTCCAGGCGCTCGTCGAGCGATTCGAACCCGATTCGCCCTTTACCTTCGTGCTGGTCGGCAAAGATACGAGCGAAAAACTTCGGAGTCGCGAACTCGTCTCCATCGACGCGCTTTTCAACACCATCGATACCATGCCTATGCGTCAGCGCGAGATGGAGGAGCAGCAGAACGGCGACACTCCCTGACGAGCGAGCGTCGCAGCTCTGAAAGTGCGATCTGGGGCTTGTAGTCGCCTGAAGTTTCCCCTCTCGGTCGCCAACACGGAAAGTTGGACTCGAGAAAGAGCGCAATGCTATGCTCGACATTCACTCAAGCGTTGATGCCCGTCTATCGGAGGCGACCATGTTCTGGCGACGTTCTCTGGCAGGTCTCGTCTCGTGCGCCTTCTTGCTCTCCGTTCAGACGACGCCGGTGACGGCCCAACCCGAGGGATCGGTTCCAACCCCGGAGGAACAGGATCCGGCGGAGCGCCAAGAGAACTGCAGCGGGATCGTCGAGGCGTACGCTCGAAGTGGAGCGCGCAAACTCTTTCGGGCCCTGGATGGCCACAGCATCCCCATCGTCGCCCTCGACTGGCAGGATACCATCGAGATATCCGTGGAGGGACGTCTCCAAGAATCACTCGAGCTTCGAGTGCTTCGGGAAAAAGAGGGGCAGGCGATCGGTTTGATGAGACTCGGCGTCGATACTCGGACATTCGTAGTGGTCGACACGACGATGGGCCCCGTGGTCGCGAGTCTCGACTGGCCGAAACTCGAGACGATCGAGTCCCGAGGAGCGTGTAACCCCAATGGCTCGAGGGTCGAGCACCCGGAGGTGACCACCCCTGATATCGATGTGTTTCCGTTCGAGTTCTGGGGACTTCGCGTCTTTTGGCGACTTCCACCTGCATTCAATCCGGCGAACAACTCGCCGGATACGACGTCTGCCCGAGAAGCCCTCCAACGCATGCTCTCGGAGACCTGAGTCCCCGTCTCGGAGTAGGTTCAATCAGGTTCAATCCTCGCGCCGCTCCTCCATCCAGTGCTTGAGCGATCGGATGCCGCGAGCGAGCTGACGGCATCCCTCGAAATACACGGACGCGATACGCTCGATCCGCTCCTGATGGGGTTCGAGTTCGGCGATATTCTCGGGGTCGGGACGAATCGGCAACGCCCCGTCGTTTGTCTCGTCTCCATCTTCCGCCATGATGTCCACCTCGTCGGTGATCGAAAGGATGGGGGGGCACTCGTCAAACGGAGTCGAACTTCTCCGCGTGGGTGATGCCCTCGTCTATCCCGAACCAGTTGACGATCTGTTCTTCATGCTCGCCGTGGGTGATCACGATCGCATAATCTCCTGCTTGAAGCTCGAGATCGTGATCGGGCAACCGATGGAGCTGACGCGAGCCGTCCGGCTGAGGACGACTCACCCCCAACAAGATCGTGTTGTACTCTCGTTTGAGTCTCCAGAACAGATCGCCATAGGTTTGGCCGACGTGCGAATGTCCCTCGAGCAGTCGATACTGCTGAAACTCACAGTCGCTGTTGGCCTCCGTGGCTCGCAGGAGCTCGGTCGACAGGGTTCCGACATCCTCCTCAAAGACGTGGCTGGCGACGACCTTTGAAGAGATCGAATCGGGAGAGACGGTATAGCTTGTGCCGGCGACTCGAAACGTCTCCTCGAGATCCTCGTTCTCGATGACGACATCGATCTCGAGGTCGTGCCCGTATTCGGCTTGAAGCTCGAGCACGGCCTGCAACTCGCGATGATCGGTCTCGAGGTTGATAAAAACCTTGCGGCATCGCTCGATATTCACCGGCTCGAACCCGTTGAAGGAATTGAAGTGCGTGAAGTGAGCTTCTACGAGATCGGTGCCGAAGTACTCCTCGATTTCGGAGGTCGCGTCGGGGTTTTCGGTGACGACGGCGACCTGGTTGTCGACGATCACAAGCTGATCGATGACTTTTCGGGAAAAGTCGTTCCAGCCGATGACGACGATATGGTTGTCGAACTGTTCGATCATCTGTGTCGCTCCTGTTCGGGCCAAAGACTCAATCGAGTGTCCCCTGGGGCACCCCGAAGACATCGTGCTCGAGACGGGCCTCCTGAGACTCGTGCAACACGACGATGATGTAGTCCTCGGCCTCGAGACGCACGTCGTCTTTGGGGAGCCGAATCAGTTCGCTGGTATCATCTTGTTTTTTGACCAGCGCAATCGGCACGATGTCGTGATCGCGCACCAGCGTCTCGAATACGTCGCCGTAGCGCTGACCGTCGAAAGTGTGATTGGGGGTGATACGATACTCCTGAATATCGGTCCCGTCCCCAGAACCTTGAGGGTCAGCCGTCAGCAGGTCGCGAATGAAATCAGCCGCGTCGGGCTCGAAGATCAATCCCGCCACGACCGTCGACGCCACCCAGTCCGTCGAGACGGCGTGCTCGACCCCTGCCCCTTGGAACGTCTGGATCAAATTCTCGTGTTCGGCGTCGACGACGAAATTGGCGTCGGGGAGCTTCCGTTTGAGGTTGAGCATCGACAGGAGGGTGGTCGTGTCGTCCTCGATCCCCACCATGATCCGCTTACTCGCCTTCAGGTTACCGAACGCCAGCGTCTCGAAATCGTTGTACTGGGCGTACAGCGGAAAAACCTGGTCGGTGTCGAACGTTTCGTGCATCTCGTCGACATCCGATTGGGTGTCGCTGATCACCACCAGGTCGCGCTCGGTCTCCAGAAGCTGGTGGACGACGTCTCGGGTCAGTCGATTCCACCCCATTACGACGATATGGCCGCGACCCTCGTAGCCGTGGTGGCCGAGGCGGCGACGTTCCCGATACGACGTGATGGCCTCGCCGATCTGGCCGATCAGCAAACCCAGCACCCCGAGACTGGCCAGCACGAAGGTCACGCCGATGACCTTGCCCGTGGGCGTGACGGGAGCTTTGCCGCCGTATCCCACCGTGGTTAGCGTCACGACCGCATACCAGGCCGAATCCCCGATGTGATTGATGTTGGCGCCCTCGGCGCCCGATTCGACTCGAGGCAACAGCACCACCAGCCCCGTGAGGACGAGAAGGACGAGCGTTGTGATTTGAGATCGGTTGATGTTGTTCATCGACGCCTCGGGGGGACTCGTGTCGGATCAGGAGTTCGAATCATTCGGAAAACAGAAAATCATATCCCGTCACCGGGGAGGATATCGAGCATGTCGGGTTCGATGTCGCGTCCCTTGGAGACTTCGATTTCGCTCCCCCATTTTTCGACGGCGAGGTACTCCCCGTCGTTGCCCTCGAACTCCCAGAATTTCACCTTGTGCTTCTGTTTGCGCCCCGTCTCGCCTCGCTGTTCGGCCCGGGCCTGACCCCGCTCGAACATGCGATACATCGTCCCCTCGTATTCGAGGTTCTCCTCGACGGGCGGCATCACCTGGAGATCCTTGATTTGCTCCCAGAACGAGACTTCGAGCTGATCGTCCTGTTCGACACAGAGCCATCGGATGTCCTCGCCATCGACGAGCATGTACTCCTTCCAGGTGTATCCCTCCTGATTGTACTTGACCTCGCCCTCGACCATGTAATCGGTGCCGAGAAACGAAACGATGTCGTTGAGATCGAGGTCGTGGACGGTGGGCTCCATGCTGGAGGGGTCGGGGAGTGCCTCCCCCGCCCCCTCCGATGAGATCTGTTGCTGCCCGTTGCCCGAATCGGAAAATTGTCTATAGACTCCGTACCCGAGTACGGCGACGACTCCCAGAACGATGAGCGTAACCAGTGTCGGCATGATACGAACCGAAAGAGGTGAGGGATGAGAGGCGGGAACCCGTGATCTTCACATCGAGAAGCGCCGAAAATCAATGATGCGAATACATTGATAGCAGGCGAGCC
>JAQCND010000479.1 GCA_028274765.1 Bradymonadaceae bacterium | reverse complement strand
AACATCCGCGAACTGACGAGTCAGCTCCAGAACCATCGCCGCCATCTCCAGAAACTCGAGACGTTCGTCGTCTCCGCCATCGAACTCTACCGCGCCGCCACGGTGCGCCTCTTCCAGCGCGAGGTCCAGGCCCGGTGGGCCATCCACGTCGAGGCCCTGACGCGGCGTCTCGAAGCACTCTCGACAGAGGCACTCGACCACGAGGCCGACGACGGCGCGCGTGCCGACCGGCTCGAGACGTGGAGCGAGCTCCTCTCGGGGGCGGCCGACTTCATCGAACGCCGGGGCGAAGATCTCGACACACGCTCGAAGGAGCGCATCGACCAGTATCTCCGTGACGTCTCGACGCTCGACGAGTTGCTCACCCCTCTGATGGACGACCAGACTCTGGCGACCGAGAGCGAGGAGGGCGACCGACTCGTGGGCGATTCGGTTCGAGAGGCCGACCGCCAGGTCCTCGAGACGCGCCGCGAATCGTACCTCCCCCTCTACGAGGCCCTCGTCGATACACTTCGAGGACGGGCCGAGACGCTCGCTGACAGTGCCTCGGGCCTCCGGGGCGAGGCGGCTGAATCCGACGAGGGCGAAAGCGACGAGGCGAACGCATCCGACGAACAGGAGGGCGACGAGACCGGCGACGACGGGGCCTTCGGCGCGACCGACTTCGGCGAATCGGAGCGTGACGAACATCGCAAGCCCGACATGACCCTGGAGCTCGAGGTCGCCGACAGTGGATTCGAGTCCGGCGGGACGCAACTCATCGCTCAGTACGGCCGTTCCGGCGGGCTCGACGCGACGGGCGAAGGCCCCTCCAGCTACTCGGAAGCCCTCGAACGCATCGCCGAACGCGTCTATCGGGCCGATCCGGTCGATCTGAAGGGAGAAAACCCCGACGAACGACCGGAACTCGAGCTGGTCGAGGCCCTCGTCGCGGGCGACGAGGTCGAACGCCTCGAACTCCACGACTGGACCGGGCGCGTCCAGCGGCTGGTCGCCTCGTGGATCAGCTGAACGAGACCATGGACAGTCGAACGATATCGTCCACCGTCTTCCGGACCGATGGGGGTTAAATTTTTGTTCGAGGGACGGAGTCTCTCATCCCAAGCCGGCTAGACGTGGGCGCTCCGGAAGGCGTCTCATATGACGAGGGTCATCCTACCGTACGGAGTGCCTTTATATTTCTGTGAAATGAGCATCCCTGCTGGCAGGTCGCCGGGTTTATGCTGGCTACGGCAGTGCGACTCCTTTTGGGGAGGAGCGAGGCGACAACTAGCGTCACTCGATCATTGATTGAATGACCATAGGTCCGGGGCTGAGAATGGATAGGGGAAAGATGCGGGACGAGCCCCGCATCGTGGATGGGGGGAGAGATATCATCGAAGAGAGTGGATACCTCATCTCCCCTTTCACGAGGACGGTCGAATAATTGAAGAGAATGGATACACCCTCTCTCCTTTCTTGAGGGCGGGGCTTGTCCCGCCCGGATCTTCATATCCATTCCAAGCCTTTATGCTGGCTACGGCAGTGCCTGGGCTCGCCCAGGGGGTAAACGGATGGTGGAGTGATGTCGTCCATCACCCCCGGACCGACGTCCGGGACTCGTCCAGGGGAGAACTGTCGTTGGAGGGACCTTTCAGATGAGATCGCCTTCTCTCTCGGGGAGCGTCGACGGCTCGAGGCCGGAGAGTACGATTCGGTCGGGGATCGCCGATGGCCTCCTGTATGGGCCACGTCAGCGTGTCGGTGGTTCCTCGACCATGAGAAAGGAGCTAGTCCGGAGAATATGGTGCTGCCGTTGAGCTCTTCCCCTTCAGGTGAGCCCGTTCCCAATCTCTTTTAGGGAGCGTCGACGGCCTCCTGTGCTGGCTACGGCAGTGCGTCGACGTCTCGCCCGCGACGGCTCGACGCCGGCGCGGGCGAAAGGAGCCGTCAGTTGCTCGCACTCCCACCCGATGCGGCCTCGCCGACCTCGTCGCTCGACGTCGACTCGTCGCCTTCATCCGAGGCGTTGTCGGCGGGCGACTCAGCCCCCTGGGTGCGCCGCGAGGTCGGACGCAGCCGGTCCGCCAGCACGTCCTCGCCGGCGAAGCGAAGCGCCCCCTCGGCCATGCTGGCGACGCCCTGATAGACGTCCTTCCAGGCCTCGAGTGCCTCGTTGCGTTCGACGAGGAGCTCGTCTCGCTGTTGCTGCTCGTCGTTCATCTCCGCGAGGGCCGACTCCAGCTCGTCGTGCGCGGTCTTCAGATCGTCGGCGAGTTTGGCGGTCTCTGCCTCGACCCCGCCGGGACCCGAGTAGGTGGTCTCGAGGTCGCGGAGCGACTGCACGACGTTGCGAGCGTAAGCGGCGAGTTCGTTCGGCTGCTCGGGCATCGCTCCGCCGAGCCCGACGCGCTCGACGACCTTCGTCCCTTCGACCGATTCGAGCAGCGCTCGATGCGACTGCAGGGTGTTCCGAAGCGACTCGACGGCCGCGTCGCGCTCGGCCCGCTCCTCGGGGTCGTCGCCTCGCTCCTGAGCCAGGGCGTTTTCGGCCTCGAAGAGCTCCTCGTTTTTCGTCTTCAGCCCCGTCTGGAGTCCCTCGAAGAGATTCGTCCACTGAGGGGGCTCCATCGGTGTCTCGTCGGCCAGCGCCTTCGCCAACTCCTCGCGCCGCTCGTCGATCGTCGACACGACCCACCGACCGGTCTCGATGCGCGTCTGAATCGTCTCTCCAAATTCACTCATGGTGTGCTCCCATCCGTTGCATTCGACGTGAACACGGACCCGCGGCGGGTTGCCCGAACGAGCTCCTCGATCGGAGCCCCGGAGACCTCGCCGGCGAGGGTCCATCCAAAGCATCCCGCGTCGCTACAACATGTTGCGCGGTGTGGATTCGCGAGTATAACACGTCACATGTGCGGGAACAACGAATGTGAAGCATAGCCTGAGGGCGATCGCATGTGAACGTCTCTCTCCCCCTACTCCGAGGGGTCGTTCGTCGACTTGCCAGCAAGTTGCTCATTTCACAGAAGTACAGGGGCGCTCCAAGAGGGGCTCGAAGGTATGTTGGGGGAGACGCCCGATGGAGCGCCCCTGTACTTCCTTCGGAAGTGGGCTCCCAGCCGGCCTGGACCGGCGAAGTCACTCGCGATCGAGAGGCTCTATCCGGCGAAGCACATCAAGATATCGAGAGGGTTGGCGAGTTCGATCGCCGAATCGAATTCTAATGCGATTGCCCTCAGTATAGCCTCGATCGGAGACGACGAAGCCCTCCCGCGATCACGACCGTTACCCCCCGAGACACACGATCCCAGGGCCTCAATGCGGCTTTTACATGCGTAAAACGCCCCGATCGGTCGGAGACACGTCGATTTGAGCTCGAAAATCGTCGTTCGCGGACCGAAACAGACGAAGTTACATCCGTACATCGCGATCCGAGGGCTTCTCGTCGAGCGTTTGCGTCGAATACGCGTCTTTCGAACGCTTCGACGCGTCTTGTTTCGCCACGAAAACACGATGCGAAGGCGTCGAGACGTCTTTTACATGCGTAAAACGACTGTTCCCGCCGCCACGACCCCCGATTTACGAACGTAAAACACGATGCGAGGCGAGCGAGACGCGATTTTCGATTGTAAAAAGGGGTCGACCCCCGAGGGGAACCCAAAGTGTCGATCGTAAAACACGTTTCGACGGCGTCGAGACGCGTTTGTTCAACAACATCGTGGCTTCAGAAGGCGGAAGATCGTGGTCGCTGAGTGAAAAACACGAATCTCGGCCTTCTCGACCCGTTTTACGAGCGTAAAACACAATTCGAGGCGTCCACACTCGTTTTACGAGCGTAAAACGGGGATCTCCGACGATTCACAGCTCGAAAAGTCAGACGGACAATCGGCATGCCGGCTCCGAACGTCCCTCGGAGCGCCGGCTTCCAGCCGGCTTGTGTCGACGAGCAATCTGGTGGGCGGGCGAAGCACGAATCGTCGAGGCGCACGAACGTCCCTCGGAGCGCCGGCTTCCAGCCGGCTTGTGTCGACGAGCAATCCGGTGGGCGAGCGAAGCACGAGTCGTCGAGGCGCACGAACGTCCCTCGGAGCGCCGTCTCCCTTTAGGCGACGAAGTCGTGAGCTGGCTTGTGTCGACGAGCAATCCGGTGGGCGGGCGAAGCACGAATCGTCGAGGCGCACGAACGTCCCTCGGAGCGCCGGCTTCCAGCCGGCTTGTGTCGACGAGCAATCCGGTGGGCGGGCGGCGTGGCGGACGTAACACGCCGTCGGCTCGAAAAAGGGGGGCACGTCGATCTCCGCCTACCCCACCACCTCGCCGTCGAGCATCGCGTGATCCGAATACCGGCGACACCACTCCGCCCGATCGGATGGAGCCGACTCGTCGGGCCAGCCACGGACGTCGAGCTCGGCGCCGTCGCCGAAGGTCTCGAACGCCAGATGCTCCGAGGCGAACGCGTGGTCGAGGTCGCTCGGCTCGTGCTCGCCGTCGACGTCGTACCAGGTCGCCCCGGCCGTCTTGGAAAGATACTGCATATCGGCGTGACCGAGAATGGCCTCGTATCGCTCGAGCTTCTCGTCGGCGGTGATGTCCGGGGCGTGATA
>JAQCND010000452.1 GCA_028274765.1 Bradymonadaceae bacterium | reverse complement strand
AAAACCTACTAGGAGATCATCGAATTTACGATGGTCGAAAACGACGAGGGGGAGGTCCAGGCCAAGAACGCGCGTATCGTCGATACGTGACCTCTCGTTCGTTTTCTCCGAGTCCGGAAATGCGATGGACGACATCGAATCCTACAATCCCCAATCCTCGCAAATTCTCGAGGTCGACGGTGGCTGGATCGAAGCCTTTTTCGCCGGCGAGATGCCCAATCGCGGGGAAGCTATCGCCATCACGCCCGACAGCGCCGACCATCCGCCCATCTACGGCGTCGTCCGCACCCACAAGGGGGGACGTCGCGTCGAGGCCATGCTCGTCGACAGGCCATCCTGGGTCGAACCCGGATGCTCGGTCGAGCGCACGCAGCGCCCCACCCACGTCGTCGAACCCGAGGGCCAAAAGCTCGATCTGGATGCCGACAGCCTCGTCCCCGCCGATCGAACCGCCTCGAGTTTTCCCCTCGCCGTCGAGCCCCCTTCGTTCTCCGACATCGACGGCGACCGGCCAGCCTTGGAGATTGAATGGGACCCGATCGATACCTTCGCTCCTCTGGTGCGTGGCGGGCTCAACCTGATCATCGACGCCGAGAGCGACTCGACGCTGTTCGACTGGCTCTGCGGACGAGTCCTCGATCGACGTACCGCCGAACTCGGACTCACTATTGCCTCCCCCGCCTCCAAACGAGAGGACGATCGGGACTGGGATCGGCTCGTCGTTCCGCCCTCCGGCGATCACGGTCGATTCGTAGGGCTTCGGGTCGGGACCGGATGGGCGTCTCACCTCCGCGATCAAGCACGAGATCTCGTCGTGGGCGCTCATCTCCCCACGCCGCGATCCGCTTCGAGACGCTCCCCCGAGCGCGACCCGAATCCGAAGATCCCTTCACTCGGCGGGGTCGTCGATCGGCTGGCCTCGCGACTCGTCTCCACGCGACGGGGTACCATCACCTCGCTGGTTCGACTGCCCGTGGCCGATTCGCCTGCGGGCTTCGAGACCATTGTCGAGACACTCGATCTCGGCGATGTCGATGCTCAGATTCTGTTCGACAGCGAGGGCACCTTCCAACCGAGACGTTCGACGTCCGAGGCCGAGATCGAGGGCGAACGCCGGGAACGGCGCGACGAACGACTGGCTTGCCTGCGGCAGGCCGATCAGCTGCGCGACAAGCGCCAGATCATGGGACCGACGGCGTTGACCGAACGCGAAACGGAGCTTCTCGAGCGAGCCGAACGCATCGAAGATCAGTGCCGAAAATCGTCCTGACCTCGAGGAGTCAATCCGCGCTCAGCGGAACGGCTTCGTCGTAGAGATCGGCCAGATCGTCACCGTACTGGGCCATGACGTTGCGGCGCTTGAGCTTCAAGGTCGGCGTCAGCATGTTGTTCTGAGGCGTGAACTCCTCGGCAGTCAGCACGAATCCCTCGGGCCGCTCGAAGGATTTGACCTCTTCGCCCCACTCTTGGAGCTGCCTTTCGTAGAGTTCGTCAATATTCGGGTGGTGGAGAAGGTCGTCGACGTCGCCGTACGAGATGCCCTCCTTGTCGGCAAATTCCCGAAGCGACTCCGCGTTGACCACGATCAGCGCTACCGTGTGGGGACATCCCGTCCCCTCGATCATGATCTGCTCGATGTACGGCGAGAGTTTGTACTGCTCTTCGACGGGCGCGGGGGCGACGTATTTGCCGTTCTGGAGTTTGAACTGTTCTTTGACGCGGCCCTCGATCCAGAGATAGCCGTCCTCGTCGATGCGTCCGAGATCGCCGGAATGAAAGGTGCCGTCGTCGTCGAGGACCTTCCCGGTCTCTTCGGGTAGGTTGTGATAGCCCTGCATGACGTTCGGGCCCCGGATGCAGACCTCGCCGAGCCCCTCCTCGTAGCGTGTATCCTCCTCGATGAAGACCTCGACACCGGGAATCGACTTGCCGACGCTGCCGATTTTGCGCTCGCCCGGCCGATTGACCGTCGCGATCGGAGACGTCTCGGTGAGTCCGTATCCCTCGTAGACGGTGATGTGGAGAGCGTCGACGAATTCGGCCACCTCGGGGCTCAGGGCGGCCCCTCCGCTGAAGGCGTACTTGAGTCGCCCGCCGAGTTTGTTGCGCACCTTCTGAAAGACGAGATTGTCGAAGATTCCGTCGAGCGCCCCCGTGATGGCGCCGACCGAGCCCCTCTCTTTTTGGGCACTGAGGCGCTCGGAGTTTTTGAGCGCGAGATTGAAGAGGCCCCGTTTGATGGTGCTCTCGCGCATCTGTTTTTGCACCGCGTCGTAGATCTTGTTGAAGATGCGCGGCACGCTGAACAGGATGGTCGGCCGTACTTCGGCGGCGTTTTCGAGGATCGTCTCGACCTCCTCGACCAGTCCCAGCGACGCCCCCTTGGAGACGAGCATGTGGAGCTCGGCCACCTGGCCGAAGCTGTGGGCCCAGGGGAGAAAG
>JAQCND010000476.1 GCA_028274765.1 Bradymonadaceae bacterium | reverse complement strand
GCCACGTGCGCACACGGCCGACGATGTCCTGCCGCAGCTCGTCCGGTCCGTGGACGCGCACGTCGGGGATCATCCCCATCACGAACGACTTGAATTCCGGACATACCCCCATTTTGAAGAAGACGTGGAGGCTTTCGTCCCATGCGTCGTCCGATTCGGGCTGACCGCCACTGGCCGCGAGCCCGGAGGCGTCGAACGGCACGTCTTCAGCATCGTCGAGTGATTCGACATTCTCTTGGGAGGGATGGAGGTGGTAGCGCCGCAGATAGTGGGCCCACGGTCCTTTGACTTCGAGATGGATGGGCTCGACCGGGTAATTGCCGGCGAAGATGCCGAAAGTCTCCTCGAAGAAGGTCTCGGGATCGTCGTCGAGGGATTCGAGGTAAGCCTCGAGTTCGGGGGCGTCCATGTCGAGGGGATCCGGCTCGTCGGACGCCTCCAGTGAAGTGGGAAGTTCGTGGTCGTCGGGGCGATAGCGTTCGAGATGTTCGAAGGCCGCGACGTCGAAGAGTTTCAGGACGCTTCGATCCAGCGCCAACAGCCAGAGCCGCCCCTGGTACCAGATGAGACGCCTCGGGAGCAGCACGTATTGTCCCACATCCCCTCCGGAGGTTTCGTACCGGGCCCAGAGCCATCTCGGTTCACTGACATAGAGCCCGTCGAGGAGCATCTCGATGTGCTCGAGCATCTCGTCGGGTTCGGTGGGCAGCCAGGTGCGGCGCATGTGGATGCCCTTCGAAAGCCGCTCGAGTCGTTGCTGATGGGAATCCTTCACCCGATCGCGGCAGTGTGAGACGAGTCGTTCGATTTCTTGGCCGTAGGGCGTATCCTTGAAGATGTCGAGGCCGATCGCGCCGAGCTCTAATGCCACGGCGGTTGCGACGTCGACGTAGTCGGGGTTGAGGCCGGACCACGTCCAGACTTTGGTGCGTCCCTCGCGGTGTGTCGAGAGCCCATACAGCTCCTCGAGGAGTTTGAGATCGGCACGGGCCTGGGGATACTGGATGTCGAATTCCTCCATGACATCCTGGATGCGAATATCTTGGCCGTTCTGCAACCACTTGAGTATCCTATGTGATCGGCGACTCGCCGCAAACGTATTCCTCGGAGACATGTCGTATCACTCCAATCGTGTTCGAGATACCAACATCCATCAACCCATTGTTGCCACGCACAAGCCCGCCCCGAGAGTCCACATAATCTAAACGAGATGGGCTTGTTTGACCAACGGTGAGTCGGCTCGAGTTCGCCTGGGTCCGCTCGGGTCCGTGGCGACGACGGCAACGAGTTGACAGCATTCCCCCCGTCGTGTAGGTGAACATCCCTTGAAGCCTGCGTTCCGATTCCCGCACAAGCGTATTCACGGTCTCAGGAGTTCTAAATGTTACTCGTTGCGATCACGCTCGGGCTCATTCTGATCGGGCTCGCCTCGTTCGTCTACGGTGCTATCGGTATCTCCAAATATGCGTTCCGGGTGGGCACGGGCCACGGGATCGCCGTCCTGCTCTTTCCGCCTTACACCTTCTACTTTGCCTTCTTCAAACTCGACGAAGACGACAAAGACCTCCCGGTGGCCAGTTGGACGTTCGGGATTGTCGTGACGTTGCTCTTGACGTTCCTGTTCTCCCCCCAGTTGAGCCTCGTCGTGCAGGGGCGACTCGACGAAATCAACTCTCAGGGGGTCGGAGAAGCCGCCACCGAGGCGTATGGTGACAAGGAGAAAGACTCGGAAGATGAAAGCGAGGGGGATGAAGAGAACGACGAGACGTCCGAATCGAGCGGCGACGCCGAGAATGCATCCGATGATACCGAGTCATCGGACGACAGCGCGCCCGACGCGGGCAGCGGCTCGTCCGACGGTTCGAATGGCTCCGCCGACGGGGGATGACGGACCTCTCTCGAGTGGGAGCGTCGGACACGATGCCTAGGTCTCTTCCACCCAGCTCTGTTTGTAGATCCATCGAAGACCACTCAGGGTGAGATCGTCGTCGATCATGTCGACGATGTCCATCGAGCCCGCCACCCGTTCGGCGAGTCCTCCCGTTGCGATCACGCGCTCGATACCTCCGATCTCTCGGGTCATGCGCTCGATAATTTCGCGCACGAGTCCGATGTATCCGTACGTCAATCCAGACTGAATCGACTCGATCGTCGTTTTCCCGATGACCGAATCGGGAGGAGCGAACTCCACCCGAGGCAACTTGCTGGCGCGTTCGAATAGTGCCTCGCTCGAGGCGGTGATGCCCGGCGCAATCGCCCCTCCGGTGTATGCCCCATCTGCCGAGATGACGTCGAAGGTCGTGGCCGTGCCAAAATCGACTACAATCTGGGCGACGGGCTCGTCGCGCCACGCCCCGACGGCGTTGACGAGTCGATCGGCGCCAACTTCGGAGGGCGTATCGACCTGGATCGGCATCGACGGCTGGAGATCGCGTCCGACGATCAGCAGATCGCGATCGAAGTACTCGCGCGCGGTCTCGAGGAGCGTCGGCTCCATGGGCGGGACGACGCAGCTCATCACAGCGGCTTCGATCGCCGAGGGATCGAGCGAAGTCACCTCGAAGAGCTGTCGCAGCAGGATGCCGTGTTCATCGGCCGTGCGTCCGTCGTGCGTCTGGACTCGCCAGTTTTCGATGAGTTCTGCTCCGTCGTAGACACCGAGGACCGTACTCGTGTTGCCGACGTCGATGACAAAGAGCATGTCGATTCCCGATGGCGGTGAGGTGGGAGACTTGAAAATGGGGCCGCGAGGGACGTCTCTGAGGCTATTCCACTCGCCCGCCGGGGCCGTCGTTTGCATCGAAGATTCGATGAGGACGAATCGAGGAAACCTACACGGCGGCCCGACCGTGATAGACGATCTCGCGGGGTCGAAACAACCATCATGACGAGTTATCTTCTCCGACGTGCGATGACCTCGTTGATCGTCATCTTCGGGGTCGTAACGATCGTCTTCTTCGTCGTCCGGGCCGTGCCCGGGGATCCGGTAGCTTCGATCCTCGGCGAACAGGCCCTCGAAGTCGACAAACGTCGACTCCGGCAGTGCATGAACCTCACCCACGAGGAATCGCTCTGCTTCGGGAGCGGCCGTGCGCCTCGAAACTTTGCGCCGACCACCGAGATCGTCGACCTCCAGGCCGGATGCCCTGTCAACCCCGAAGGCCTCCAGTTGACCCTCTCGGTGCCGACCTCGACCTGGACCCAATACACCCATTTCTGGGGCGACGTCCTCGACGGTTCGTTCGGTGAACTGTGCGGTGAGCGAGGAGTCACTGTTGCCGACAAGCTGGTCGAAAACATCCCGGCGACCGTTCGGCTGGCCCTCGCCTCGCTGGCCGTCGCTCTTCTCATCGGCATCCCGCTCGGCATTCTGGCGGCGCTCCGGCCCTACTCCTGGATTGACAACGCCTCGGCCTTTCTGGCGCTTCTCGGGATCTCGATCCCGAACTTCTGGCTCGGGCCCATGCTGTTGATCCTGTTCAGTCTCACGCTCCGAATGCTTCCCAATCCCGGGGCCGAAGTGACGGGCCTGTCGGCCCTGATCTTGCCGGCGGTCACACTCGGAAGTGCGCTGTCGGCGAAGCTGATGCGGATGATGCGCTCGAGCATGCTCGAGGTGCTCCATCTCGATTACATCCGCACGGCTCGCTCCAAGGGGACGCCGCGCTGGCGAGTCCTCGTCAAACACGCCCTGCGCAACGCGATGATTCCGATCGTCACCATCCTCGGCCTCCAGTTCGGGGCTCTGTTGACCGGTGCGATCATCGTCGAAAAGATCTTCGCTCGCCCGGGCATCGGTACGCTCCTGCTGGAGGGCATCCAGAAGCGAAACTACATGATCGTCCAGGGGTGCGTGCTCTTCATCTCGATGACCTATGTTCTCGTCAATCTCCTGACCGATCTCCTGTACGGCTGGATCGATCCGCGCATCCGGTACGATTGAGCGATTCGATCGCACTCATTCGATTCCCAACCCCGACGAGCCCTCATGACACGAGAGACCGACGAGCAGACACGCGAGGGGATCGTCGAGCAGCTCGGAGGCCTGGCTCGATTCGGCGGCGCCGTCGTCGTCTTGGTCGTGCTGGTCGCCATCTTTGCACCGTGGATCGCCCCCTACGAGCTCGGACACGTCGACGTCACTCAGCAGCTCGCTCCCCCGTCGGCCGAACACTGGCTCGGAACCGATCAGAGTGGCGCCGATCTCCTGACCCAGATCATCTACGGGACGCGCGTCGCCGTACTCGTCGGCTTCTCGGTGGTCGGCATCTGTACGACCGTCGGGATCGTCGTCGGTGGGATCAGCGGATATGTCGGGGGGTGGCTCGACGAAGCAATCATGCGGGTCATCGACATGATGATGGCGTTCCCGGGGATTCTGCTGGCAATCTTGCTGATTTTCATCACCCAGGAGCCCAGTCTGCTGGCCGTGATCGGGGCGCTGTCGGCGACCAACTGGGCGGGATACGCCCGGCTCGTGCGGGGCGAAGTCCTGTCGGAGCGCGAGCGCACGTACGTCGAAGCCGGACGTGCCATCGGATACGGAGGACCTCGACTGCTGTTTCGGGAGGTCATTCCCAACATCCTCGCCCCCGTGATCGTCCAGGCGACCTTCGGAGTCGCCGGTGCCATTCTCGCCGAAGCCTCGCTCAGTTTTCTGGGGCTCGGCCCTCAGAACATTCCAAGCTGGGGAGCCTTGCTCGATCAAGGGGCAACTTACTTTCTACTGACGCCCCATCTGGCGCTCTTTCCCGGACTCGCCATCATGATCACGATTCTCGGGCTCAACTTCCTCGGCGACGGACTCCGGGATGCCCTCGATCCTCGGGCCGTGACCAAGTACGAGACGTAACCTCGCTCGATATTCTCGCTTCGGAGACTCTTCATGTCCCAGACACGTGACGATACGGACGACGCCTCGATAAACGATCTCGAACGCGCGGCCGGCCAGATGCTCGTGGTCGGCTTCGAGGGAGACGGCGACGAGCCGCCTCGCCCCGTCCGGGAGGCCCTCGAAGAGGGGCGCATCGGGGGCGTCATTCTCTTCGAGCGCAACGTCCAGTCGCTCGATCAGCTCGTGGCGCTCAACGAGAGTATCCATGAACTGGCCGCCGATCACGACGTGCCCCCCTTTGTCGGCGTCGATCAGGAGGGCGGACGCGTCCAGCGCATCCACGAGGGCGTCACCGAGATTCCGTCGATGCGCGAGGTCGGACGAGAGGGCGACATTCGTGCGACCGCCGATCTCTCGGAGACGATCGCCACCGAACTCCGGGCGCTGGGATTCAACCTCAACTTCGCCCCCGTGCTCGACGTCGACACCCATCCCGACAATCCCGTCATCGGCACTCGCGCCTTGGGACGCGATCCCGACTTCGTGGCCGATGCCGGAGGTGCCTATCTCTACGGGCACAATTTCGCCGGCGTGATTCCATGCGGCAAACACTTTCCCGGTCACGGGCACACGGAGCGCGACAGCCACCACGAACTCCCCGTCGTCGAGCGGAGTCTCGATCAGTTGCAAGCGATCGAATGGCCTCCGTTCGAGGCGGCGATCGGGGCCGATATTCCGATGATCATGATGGGCCATCTGATGGTACCAGCCCTCGACGACGAGCATGTCGCCCCCTTCAGTCCGACCATCCTCGATGAGTATCTCCGGGTCAGGCTGGGATTCGATGGCGTCGTCGCCAGCGACGACCTCGAGATGAGTGCCGTGGCCGATCGATACACCATCGAGGAGATGATCGATCGGAGCCTCCCCGTGACGCTCGATCTCCTGTTGATCTGTCATTCGACTGACATGTGGCAGCGCGCCTTCGACCGGCTCGTCGAGCGGGGACGTGACGACGAAGATTGCCGAGATCGTATTCTCGAGAGTGCCCGACGTGTTCGCCGCCTCAAGCGGGATTTTCTCGGCCACCAGCCCCATCCCTGGAGCTGCACCGACGACTGGCGCGAGCGCCTCGGTGGCGGCTCCTTCGAGGTGTAGGAGAAGGGCTCGACGCCCTCGAACAAGGCTGCGACCGCCGCGGACGGCCGTGACGAGCATTCGACGTCAGCATCCCCCGAAGAAATAGCTGCGACCGAGCTGATACGTCAGGAGGAGGCGGCCTCGACGGTCTCGACGAGACGACGAGTCGCCTCGCGGGGATGGGCATTCGAGATGACCTCTCGGATGACGGCGACGCCTCGAGCCCCCGCCTCGACGACGGGGGCGGCATTGTCGTGACGGATGCCGCCGATGCCGACGACCGGAATCGAGACGGCTTCCGTGATGCGACGAATCGCCTCGGGACCGCGCGGCTCGGAGGCGTCCGGTTTGCTGGGCGCGGCATCGTAGATCGCCCCCGAGCCGAGATAATCGGCCCCGGCCGCCTCCAGGGCATCGGCTCGCTCGAGCGTCCCTGCCGACGCGCCAATCACGAGCTCGGGCGCCCTCTCGCGCACTGCGTCGACGGGCAGATCCTCGGGCCCGAGATGAACGCCATCGGCTCCGGACGCCAGTGCGATATCCGAACGATCGTTGACCACGAAGAGGGCATCGTAGTCCTCGCATACCTCGTTCAACTCTCGAGCCCGCTCGAGCCGCTCGCGATCGGAGCTTCGCTTGTCCCGAAGTTGCAACACGCCCGCTCCCCCTTCGAGAGCCTCGATGGCCATCTCTCGAAGATCGAAGGCGTCGTGCATGCGAGCCGGATCGAGGATGACGTAGACGCTCCAGTCGACGTTCGACCATTGCGAACGTGGCATGGGGCACCTCCCGTATCGAGGTCGATGATACAAGATGACGTGTCACACCCGATGGTGACGACGTGTCGGCGAGGTCTCGATCGATCGCCAAAACCCCCGTGACGCCATGTCACGGGGGCTGAGCGACGCAATCAGATCATCACGATATCCGGTCGGAAACGGCTCGCTCGCTTTCTCGACCCCGAGCGTCGGGGGCCGAAAGCGATCAGTGGAAACAGCTCGGGAGGGCGTCCTCGTCTTGTTTGTCGGCGATCTCTTCGGCCTGCATGTCGGCGCGGTAGCTCGAGCGCACGAGCGGACCGGCTTCGACGTGCTTGAAGCCCATCTCTTCGCCCTCTTCGGCGAGTTGTTCGAACTCGTCGGGATGGACCCATCGCTTGACGGGGAGATGCCGAGAGCTAGGACGGAGATACTGTCCGAGATTGAGGATCTCGACGCCCGCATCGACCAGGTCCTGCATCGTCTCGCGGACCTCGTCGTTGGTTTCGCCGAGTCCGAGCATCATGCCGCTTTTGACGAGGCAATTGCCGTGCTCGCGAGCGTACTCGAGAACGGCCAGCGAACGCTCGTATTCGGCCTGGGGACGGACGACGCGATGGAGGCGATCGACCGTCTCCATGTTGTGGGCGAAACAGTCGGGGCCAGCGTCGAGGACGGTCTGAACGTCCTCCATGTCGCCCTTGAAGTCGGGGGTGAGGACCTCGAGCCCCATGTCGGGGCAGACCTCTTTGGCTCGTCGGATCGTCTCGGCCCAGATCGAGGCGCCGCCATCGTCGAGATCGTCGCGGTCGACACTCGTGATCACGACGTAGTTGAGGCCGAGTCCCTCGAGCGATTCGGCCACGCGGCGGGGTTCGTCGCGGTCGACGGCGTTGGGTTTCCCCGTCTGGACGTCACAGAATCCGCAGCTTCGCGTACAGACGTTGCCGAGGATCATGAACGTCAGCGCCTTTCGACTCCAGCATTCACCGATGTTCGGACACGAGGCGGACTCGCAGACCGTATTGAGATCGGCTTCTTCGACGAGCTGTTTGGTCTCGAAGAACTCTTCGTTCATCGGCATCCGCTGGCGCAGCCAGTCGGGCCGCTCGCCGGCTTCGTCCTCGAGATGCTGGTAGTTCGGGCGCGCCGGCCCGGAGATGCGCTCCGATTCGCTCGGATCGTGTGTCCCGGGGGGGCCCGATCGACTGCCGCAGCCTCCTCCCGAGGCTTTGGGCTCGTTGTCGTCCGAATCGTCGTTGTCGACGACTGGAAGTGAAATTTCAGTGCTCATGGCGTGCGACTCGTGTATAGAGCCTCAGTCAATGATGCGCATGAAGTAGGGACCCTGCCCGTTGGAGCTGGTCGTCACCTTGATGTAGAAGGTGTCGCCTTTCTGAACCTCGATCTTGTTGCCATTTCGGTCGACGAGCTCTTCGTCGGAGTTCCAGGTCAAGCGATTGGTCGAGGTCTTGAAGCTGGTCGAGGCGTTGAATCCTAGACCGGCCGGCACGTGTTCGACCTCCGAGGTCGAGGCCATCGATACGGCATCGCCGTTGTAATAGACGACGACTTGGAACCGGCCCCCCGACTGAACTTCGACCTCGTACCAGTCGGTCTCTTGTCCCCCGGTACCGCACGACGCGAGAGCGTAAAGCTGTTCGCCGTTGGTCGGGGTGAGTTCGGTGGCATCTTTCTTGGCATCGTTGGTTCCATTCTGATCGTACTGGTCCTCGGGACACTGTGTATCGTCGATGACCTCGATGGGGGCCTGGACCTTCGAGCTGCCGGATTCTCGTCGGAGCCCCAGCCTGTAGGTGCCGTCGGATGGATTCTTCACCGATGCGGTCTCGTCGTCACTCTCACTGCTGTTGGCAAACGAGATGGCCTGGCCACTCATTCCCTGAACGGGATTACCGTTGGGACCGCGCAACTCGAGGTCGACATCTCGCGACGAGTCGTGTGTGAAGTACGTGCCGAAGTGGTAGGTCCGGTTGGAGTCGAGGTCCATGCGGAACCAGTCTTCTTCGGTGCCACACACGAGACTGTCGGTGAATTGAAGCCCCTTTCCGACGTCGACCGAAGCGGCGGTCTCGATGGTGCCGTTGTCGTTGCGCTCGTAGGGATCGGGGCAGTAGGGCTGGCCGGGCGATTGTCCGTCGAAACTCGCCCAGAGGTCGTAGTCGTTGCGCACGATGGAACGACCGTCGGGCTCGATCTTCAGGAAGTACGTACCCGCATCGAGTTCTTGTTTGCGGAGGTCGATGACCCTGAGGTTGCCTCCGAATTTGGAGGTGCTCTCGGCAACAACTTTGTTGCCGCTGGCATCCATCAGGGTCATGTCGATCGCTCCGAGCGAGGCGCGGTGGTCGAGGGCAAACCGAGCCGGTCCTTTGCTCGACTGCTCGATCTGGAACCAGTCTTCAGTCTTCTCACAGAGCGTCAGTCCGTCCTGCATGTCGAAGTCGTTCGACGAGATCTTGGTGGCATTCTTCATCGAGTCGTTGCCGTCGAACTGGTCCTCGTCGCAGGAATTGTTGAACATCAGCGACAGTTCGAGGCGATAGGCGTTGCGGAATGCGCCTTGAGCGTCGCCAGTCACTCGAATGAAGTGGCGCGCTCCCTGACTCGGCTTGATCGTGACCGATTCGTTGTCGTCGTCCGACTTGCTGCTGGCAACCGGAGTGCCACTGGTGCTGCCGCTGTAGACCTCCAGATCGAGATCGCCGTCGGCGTGGGTGAATTTCAGATCGACAGTGAACTCGGTCTCTTTCGGAAGATAGATTTCGTAGTAGTCGTCGTCGGAGTTGCCGCTCGAGTCGGTGCAAAGTGAGAGATCTTCGTAGTCCCGTGCCCCGAGCTGTCGAGCCGTGCTCGGGGTGTCGTTGTTTTCGAACTGGTCGGGACACTGTTGGTCGCCCACACCTTCTTGGGGCGTGTCAAACTGTCCGTTTCCGTCGAGGTCTCGGTAGAACAGAATGTCGTAGGTCACGCGGGCGGGACGCTTGGAGACGACTTCGACGTAGTACGTCCCCGCCGAGTCCGGTGTGAACGTAAGTTGCTCGTCGTCATCGTTGCTCTCGGACGCTCGAAGACGCTGGGTCTCGACCGGGTTCGAGCTCGTCTGCTCGTGGAGCACGAGATCCAGGTCGCCGCGCCGGGCGTCGTGGTTGACGAAAGTACGGACCTTCTCGCCGACCTGCGAGGCATCGACGCCGATCTCGAACCAGTCGCTGTTGGACTCGCATTTCGCGAGGCGAGTGGCGAGTCCGGGCGCTTCGACCTCGGAGGCCTCTCCGGCCGTGTCGTTGGGTTCGCGATCGTCGTCCTGACACTGGGGATTGACCGACTGGACGCTGACGTCCAGGTCGTAAAAAGCGCGTCCGCTCTGATCGGGTTCGACTCGGTAGTAGTACGTCTGCTGGCGGTTCGAGGTCGCCTGGACGCTGACCGTCTGTGAGAAGTTCGTCGTCTCCTGAGTCGTGCCGTTTTCGTTCTCGAGGACGAGTTTGACGTCGCCGTTGCCACTCGTTCGGTCTGCCTCGACCGTGATCTGATCGCCGGGCCCGATTTCGGTCTGATACCAGTCGGTATCGCTCGAGTCGGCGCAGGTCAGAAGCTGCTGGGGATTGGCGCCGGACTGAAGATCCGTGGCCGCGCTCTTGTCGTCGTTGCTCTCGAACCGGTCCGGACACGATTGGCTCCCCGAGCCTTCGCGAGGCGTATCGTCGAAGTCTCCGTCATCGTCGAGATCGCGATACATCAGGAGGTCGTAGGCCAGCCGTGCGGGACGCTTGGCGACGACTTTGACGAAGTACCGACCGGGCTGAGAGGGCGTCACCTCGAGCGTTTCGTCGTCGTCGGCACTCGTCGATTCGGCGAGTTTGTTGACCGGGATGTTTCCGGTCCCGCTGCCGGTCTGTCGGTAGAACTCGAGATCGAGATCGGCCTTCGAGGCGTCGTGATTCAGGAACGCCTGGAGTGTTTGGCCTGTCTGACTCGAGTCGACGGTAATTTCATACCAGTCTTCGTCGGACTCGCATTTCTTGAGACCGGCATACGTGCCGGGAGCCTCGATCGTCGGGGCGTTGCTCGGCGAGTTGTTGTCTTCGAGCCGATCGTCGCTGCACGAGTTGACTTCCTGAGTCTGCACGTCGAGGTCGTAGAGGGTGATCGACGAGGCGCTGTTCGAACGTACCTGATAGCGGTACGTCTGCTCTTCGTTCGTGTCGTTGACGTGCGAGACCTCGGAGGGTTTGGCGAAGTTTTCGCGCGCCACTCGCGTTCCCGATTCGTCGAACAGATCGAGGCCAATGCTCCCGGAAGAAGCCGGGTAATCGGCCGTCACGGTGATTTTGTCGCCCGGTTCGACGTCGGTCTCGTACCAGTCGTTGTCACCGGGGAATCCACTACAGACGGTGAGGCTCGAGTACGAACCGGTCGACAGCGAGACGGCGTTCGAACGTTGGTCGTTGTCTTCATAGATGTCGGGACACTGGGGATCTTCAGTCCCCTTATCGTTGATGCGTGTCAAGACGTTGTAGTCGTTGCGCACGGGCGTTGCCCCCGTCACTTGGAGACAATACTCTCCGGCTTGGCTCGCCTGATGGGAGAGCGTCTCGTTGTCGTCCGAGGAGGTTCCGCTCTTGAGCGTCGTGCCGCTCGGTCCGACGAGGAAGGCGTTGATATCGCCGTCGCTGTGTTGGAACTGGACGTCCCAATCGATCGTATCGTCCTTCTGGAGGTTGGTGCAGTACCAGTCATCGTTGCGATCGCAGATACGCTGTTTGACCAGTGCGGCATCTTTGCCTCCGCTGGTGATCTCGGAGCGATCGAGGGTCGTCGCCTGGCTTCGGTTGTCGTTGGGTTCGCTGTCGTCGTCCTCACACTGCGGCCCTGGCTCGACCTCGACGTCGAATTCATAGGGGACGTTCTCGACCCCACCGTACTTCTCGAAGCCGAGATAGAAGGTACCTCCTCGGTTGGTCTCGCGCTCGATGGTCAGACGGCGTTGGTTGGAGTTTTCGACGTTCGTCTGGTTGGCGCTTTCAGCCACACGCTGACAGGCATTCGGCCCATAGAGCGTGAACTGAAGCTGAGCCTCGGCCTTGACGGGGTTGTACGTCGCCGTCGCCTTCAGCGTATCCCGAGGGAGCAAATCGACCGCATAGTAGTCGTCGTCGTTGCAGACATTTAGGCTGTCGATGGTTCGCTTCGACGTGAGCGAACTTCGATCGAGTTCGGCGACCTGGCTGGGACAGGCATCGTTGGGCTCCAGAGCGTCGGCACACACGTTGTCTTGGGTCTCCCAGCTCAGATCGTACTGAACGTATCCGACGCCCGTCGCCACCCGCACTTCGAGAAACAGCGTCTGAGCCTCCTTGCTGGAGTAACTCAGCGTCTCGACTTTCTGGTCCGTGCGCGAGTTCGCGATGGGGTTGCCCTCGGAGTCAAACAAGAAGAGACTGATGTCTCCGAGACGGGGGGGCGCCTTGGCCGAGATTTCGACCAGCTTGTCTCGTTCGACTTCGAGTGCATAGAAGTCGGGATCAGCTTCCTGACTGAGATTGGCACACACTTCGAGATCCTTGTGCGTCTCGTCTGGAGGAAGGGTTGTGGCATTTTCACGCGTATCGTTGGGCTCGAACTTATCGTCCTCACACGTCTCGGGCGAGCGGGTGTCGACGTCGAGATCGTACTCGATGTTGTCCTGTCTGATCTGGCCTCGGACGTGGACGAAGAGCTGGCGATCGGTGTCGGCCCCGTAGACGATTCGCTCGCTTCCTTCGTCTTCATTCGGAGGGAGCGACGACGAGACGAGCTCGTCACCCTGGCCAGTCAGGAGCCCGATGTCGAGGTTGTTCTCGACCGAATCGTCGTAGGAGAGCTTGATCTCA
>JAQCND010000471.1 GCA_028274765.1 Bradymonadaceae bacterium | reverse complement strand
AGGACGTGACGCCCCGAAATGACGTCTCCAATCGAGCGCGCAACCGAACGCATTTCGTGGATCGGCACGGCGAGAATGACGAGAGCCGCCTCACGGAGCTCGTCGCGCTCGACTGCCTCCAGTGAGACGTCCTCGTCGAACGTATCGTCCGCGGGAGCGGAGTCGGGACGCCACGACATCCCCTCGACGCCACTTCGCTCCAGGAGGCGCGCGATGGTTGTCAAGCGTTCGCCGTATCCGGCGAGTCCGACGGTTCTCGGTCGCATGGCAGCCAGGGACGAGAGGCAATTCGAGTCTCGGGCGAATCCCGTACGCCGCTCGCTTCGGACGAGCCACGTCTTTTCCTCCGTGTAGGACGTCTCCTCACCGGAGCGCAACCCGATTCGTCCCATCGAGATGGCCTCTTCGGGGCCATCGGATGCTGCGGGGAGTGGAGACCTATGGACCTGTTCGTACACGAAGTTCCCTCCTCGAGCCCCGACACTTGTGAGGGCTCCGAGGAGGGGACGCGAGAAAGCACACGATGGGGGTCGCGAATTACTGGAGATGTTTACTCAGAAAATCGGTCGTCTTCTGCCAGGCGTCTTGAGCCGCTTCGGGCTCGTAGCGTTCGCCGGAGGGGTTCGAGAAGGCGTGGCCCGCGCCCTCGTAGATGTGAATCGAGGCGTTTTTGTCGAGGTCCGTCAGCGCCGATTCGAATTCCTCGACCTTGTCGGTGGGAATGGCGTTGTCCTCCGAGCCGAAGAAGCCGACGATCGGCATCTGGAGGGGCTCGAGCTTCGACTTGTTGGTCACCAGTTCGCCGTAGTAGATGACGGTGGCGTCGATCTTGTCGGGCATCATCAACGCCGTCTGAAGGGACCAGCCGCCCCCGAAACACCATCCGATGACGCCGATCTTCGGAGCCTCGGTCTCCTGGTCGAGGTACTGGTAGGCCTGGCTGAGATTCGTGCGGAGGCGCTCCTTGTTTTGCATGGCCGTCTTCATCAGCGAGCGGGCCTTCTTGGGGGTCTCGGCGACCTCGCCCTTGTAGAGATCGACCGCCAGCGCCTGATAACCCTGTCCGGCGAGTCGGCGAGTCATCGCGCGAATGTTGTCGTTGAGGCCCCACCACTCCTGGATGACGATCAGGCCGGGTCGAGGCTCGTCGGCCTCCTCCTTGGGCGACGCCATGTAGCCGGTGACCGTGCGTCCATCGACCTCGGCGTACTCGACCTCTCGTCCCTCGACGGGCTGAGCGGGTTCACCGTCGACGGCGCCCGTGGGTGTGGGTTCGTCCCCCTCGTGTTCGTCGGCCATCCGGTCGGTGATGTCCTCCTCGTCTTGAGAGGCACTTTCCTGATTTTGAGTCTGTCCTTTCTTCATCTTCTCCTCCGGCTCGTCGGAGGGAGCGGAACCATTCTGACATCCAGCAACGAGACACAACGACGCGACAAAAGCAGTCAGAGTATATCGCATGGTCATGGGACGGTAGAGAGCGGTTGAGAGACGATGGACGAGTCTTCAGAGGCGAGGGCGTATCGCGCTCCCTCGCGTTCGACGGGAGATCGGACCTCGCGTGGACGAATACGCCCCTCGACTGGGCCGATTCGGCTCCACTCGGGGCCCGTCGACCGTATCGCCGAAAAGACGTCATCCATGCTAAACACGTGAACACGGACTTCGAGGGGACACCGTTTAGCCATTCTCGAGATACGCGTCTCCACATGTTCCCTCCGGCCCGCCCGCGCGGGCCGCCCACCGACAACCGGCCATCGTTCGAGAGGGGACCGCCCCGCCTCGAGGCACGGCGGTTGGACGGCCGAGCTCCTGCCACAACCCTGACAGCTCGCCGTCAACCCCCTCATTTGTGATCTTCGGCGGTTCGGGACGATGTGTTTCGTCCGTGGGGACTGAACGCTTACCTTCGAGGGGATCGTTTCCGCTAGGCACGGCATTGCATCCGGGTCGAAGTTCACGATATGGTTTCGTTGTTTACAGACAGGAATCGCCCACGTCTCTCCAGGGCTCGTTCGTGATGTCTCGGCCTCACTCCTCCAACTCGTCTCCACCCGTCTCCGATGCCTCCGCCGATCGGGAGCCGATCGTCTATCGACTCTCGGAGATGTCGGGGTTTGCCTTCGAAGATGCCGTCGAGACTCTCTTCGATCGGCTGGGTTACGACGCCGAGGCTCAGGCCAAAACGGCCGACATGGGGCGCGACGTCATCGCTCGATCGCACGACGAGACACTCGTCATCGAGTGCAAGCACACCAAGTCCAGCATCAGTCGCCCCGCCATCCAAAAGCTCCACAGCGCCGCCATGACCTTCGAGGAGGGCGACGAGGTGCGAGCGGTCGCCGTCTCGACCGGTGGTTTCACGGGCCCTGCCGAGGACTACGCCGACGAGCTCGACGATACGCTCGAGCTCTGGGACTATGCCACGCTCGTCGAACACGCCCGGGCGGTCGACGTCTATTTTACCTCCGAACGCCAGGGCACGAGCTACGTCTTTCGCGGTCCCGAGGAGCCGACCGACGAACTCCGCCAGTCGTTCCGCGAGGAGTTCGTCGAGAGTCTCGAGAGCGAGCCTCGTTCGCTGTCGCAGGCCGTCGAGATCCAACACGACGGTCGTGAGTACGTCCCCGCCGTCCTCGTCGAATACGAGCTGGACGAACAGTTCGGCACACAGGCCTATCCCACCTTGTATCGAGCGCGCGATCGAGGTCGCCATCTCGTTCCGCTCGAGGAGATCCCCGACAAGGAGCGCGATCTCTGGCGATCGACATCGTTTACGGTGACCTGCAGCGACGAGCTCAAGGGACGTCCGCCGAGTTCGTACTTCGGAGTCGAACTCGAGACCTTCGAGGAGCGCATCCAGCGAAAGATGGCCCGACGTCACTCGACGACGGTCCATTACGAGGGACGCAACAACCAGAACTACTCCAAGGAATGCGAGGTCGAGCCCGACGACATCGAGACGCGCTGCCGACAGGTCCTGCTGTGTCGCCGATACGTGCGCATGGGCGCCGGCCCCGAGGATTATCACTTCGCCGTCAGCGGGCACCGCGACCAGCCTCCCGCCATCGTCGAGGCCTATGGACTCGAACGCACGGATGCCGGTCGCATCCGGCGGGGCGACGACGGGATTCTCTGCAACGATTGCGCCGACATCGAATCCGAGCGCGCCCACCCGCCGCCGGCGACCTGTGACGAGTGTGGACGCACGCTCTGCCATCGCCACCATTGGCCGTATCCGTCGAAATGGCCTCTCCATCAACCCTCGCTGTGCGCGCCATGCTATCGGTCGAGTGCCGAGCGCGACGCTACACTGAACTATCCCATGGGGGGAGTGTCACTGGCGCTGCTCGGCCCCCTCGCCCCGGGGCTTCCTTGGGCCATCGCTGGCCGCTATCTGGGCGGATTCCTCTTCTTTACCCCATTTGCCGTCGTGCTCGCCGGACTCGTCCACTTCGGTCCCAGCGCGACGTACGGCCAGACCTCGTTGATCGCAGCTGCCGCCATCTGGATACTGCATCTGCTGATGACGTGGCACTGGGCGCGCCGCCTCAGCACTCACCAGCACAACCTCGACGCGGAGGAACTCGAGGACTACGAGCCGGAATGGGGCTGACGAGCGACGATGCGCCTCTTTTTTGCCAGTGACTTCCACATCGAGCATCGCGAGGGACGACGGGCGACTCGTGCAATGGCCGACTGGCTCGAGATGCACGCCACCGCCTCGGACGTCCTGATCCTCGGGGGCGATCACGGCCATGAAGACGAGGCGATCCTCGAATGTCTCGAGATGTTTCAGAAATTCGACGGACAAGTCCTCGCGCTGGCCGGTAATCACGACGTCTGGGGCGAGCCCGACTTGTCGTCGGAGCGACGGCTCCACCGGCTCTGGAATCTCTTCGAATCGTTCGAGTATCACCCGCTCGGCGCCGAGCCAGTCGTCGTCGACGGCGTCGGGTTCGTCGGCTGCATGGGATGGTACGACTACTCGTTTCGCGACCCGGCGCTGGACGTCCCGATGGAGGTCTATCGCGACAAACGCCTCCCTTGGACCGACGAACCCGTCTGGCGAGATGCTCGATTCGTCCGGTGGCCCTACTCCGACGAGGAGATGACCGAACGCCAGGCTTCCGAGCTTGCGCGTCATCTTCAACAACTCGGAGAGGTCGACGAGATCGTGGCGGCCTTCCATCATGTCCCGACGCGCATACTTCTCCGCCCCGACGTCTTGCCCGAGGGCGTCCCGCGACGGGTGCTGATGCCTCGCCGCTGGATGGTACTCAACACGTTTCTGGGGAGTCAGCGTTTCGCAGACGTGCTCATCGATGAGTCGGATCGCATCGATCTGGCGCTGTGTGGCCACATCCACCTGGCGCGCCGGGCGGTCGAGGGCGGAATCACCTTCGTCAGCAACGGAAGCGACCACGAGCGCAAAGAGCTCGTCGTCTACGACGGCGGGCATCTCAAACGGAAGCGGTTCGGCGCCGACGGTGACGTCGAGACGTCTGCCGAGTGAGGAGATTCACGGGGAGGCAGCAGTCGCCTGCGGCTCGTCCGAGGACGGCTTCTCCTCTTCGTCGATAGATGAGGTATCTTCCGAGGTCGAGCCAGCATCGTTCGAGCCGTCCGACGAGTCGGATGAAGTCGAGCTGGTCTTACCGGCTCGACCAGAGCCGTCGCCTCCCTCGAAATCGTCCGAGGGCTTGGGCATGGCCCGGGGGTGGATGTCGACGACCGTGTGAATGAGGTACGCGCGATCGCCCTGCCTCAGTCCGGACTCGACGTCGAAGGGGACGCCCAGGTCACCGACGAGCTCGCGAGCGAAGTTCTCGAGGTGTGCCGGGACGACCAGTGTCTGATC